>NZ_JBEXUS010000003.1:0-180246 GCF_040614455.1 Nocardia sp. NPDC005978 | reverse complement strand
TGCTCTTCATTTCTGTGCTAAGTCCCCCGCTCCCCCCCACGGAGCGAGCGACTTCGCCTGTACCGGACTAACTTCCGGTGACCGTCAGATAGATCAGCGCGACGTTCAGCGCCGAGATGACGGCCGCCACCAGCCAAGCCAGCGCCGTGGTGAGGCGGCGATTCACGTCCGCGCCCATGAGGTTCCGGTCGGCGGTGAAGCGCACCAGCGGGATCAGGGCGAACGGGATGCCGAAGGACAGCACCACCTGCGACACGATGAGCGCGCGCGTGGGATCGACGCCCAGGGCCAGGATCACCAGGGCCGGAATGAGGGTGACCACGCGGCGCACCAGCAGCGGGATCCGGCGGCGCAGCAGGCCCTGCATGATCATCGCGCCGGCGTACGCGCCGACCGAGGTCGAGGCCAGGCCCGAGGCGAGCAGGCCGACCGCGAGCAGCAATCCGGCTGCGGGACCGAGGGTTTGGGTCACCGCCGCGTGCGCGTCCTCGAGGGAGTCCACGCCCTCGCGCCCGCGCAGGGTGCTCGCGGCCATGAGCAGCATGGCCAGGTTCACCGCGCCCGCCAGCAGCATGGCCAGGCCCACGTCGTACCGGGTGATGCGCAGCAGCCGGGCACGGGCGGGACCCGGCTCGGGTGAACCGTGCCGGTCCCGGGCCAGTCCCGAGTGCAGGTACACGGCGTGCGGCATGACGGTCGCGCCGATCATGGCGGCGGCCAGCAGCACGCTCTCGGTGCCGTCGAAGCGCGGCACCAGTCCCCCGATGGTGCCCGAAACCGAAGGGGGCGAGATGAATACCGAGGCCAGGAAGCCGATGGCGATGACGGCCAGCATGCCGATGATGATGCGTTCGAAGGGCCGCTGCCCGCGCCGGTTCTGCACCGCCAGCAGCGCCAGCGACACCACCCCGGTGATCAGCCCGCCCAGCAGCAGCGGCAGTCCGAACAGCAGGTTCAGCGCGATGGCGCCGCCCACGACCTCGGCGAGATCGGTTGCCATCGCGACGGTCTCGGCCTGCGCCCAGTAGGCCAGGCGCACCCGGCGACTCGCCCGGTCGCGCACGGCCTCGGGCAGCGACATGCCGGTGACCAAACCCAGCTTGGCCGACAGGAACTGCACCAGCCCCGCCATGACGTTGGCCATGACGATGACCCACACCAGCAGATACCCGAACTTCGCGCCGGCGCTGATGTTCGAGGCCACGTTGCCCGGATCGACGTAGGCGATGGCGGCGACGAACGCCGGGCCGAGCAGCACGGCGGCCGATCTGCCGCGCTGCAACCGGGTGCGGCGCTCGGCCTGCCTGATCTCCACCCCAGGAGTTTACGGTGAACCAAACTTTTTGTTGAGTCAGCCCCATAAAACCGGGCCACCCGTCGCGTTATGGCAGGTCGGCGAACCCCGCGAACGAATTCGACCGCCCGCCCGAAGGCGAACGGTCGAAAGGACACCGCAGGTTACGTAGCCAGACCCTCACGGCGACGCGCGACGCCGAAGAGGATGCACCCGGATCAGACGCAGGCACCGTACGAGGACCGCTCCCCGCCACGTCATGCAAAGGCGACAACTGATCTCGCGAGATCGGGGTAACTCCCCGGGTACGCCCAGAACCGGTGCCGTGCCCGACCGCACCACGCGTGCGAATCAGGCAACGGCTCCCGAGCCGGGCGCTGAATATTCGGGGAGGCGGGACAGCTAGAGCCCCAGGCCGCGGGCGAGCACCGGCCACGAGTTGATGAACTCGTCGTTCCAGTACCCCCACGAGTGGGTGCCGCTGTTGCGGAAGTTGTACGTCGCCGGAATGTTCAGCGAGTCCAGCTTGGTCTTGAGGTTCGCGGTGCAGTAGTTGGTGCCCGCCTCGATGACGCCGCCGATGACGAGCTGGTTCACCAGGCCGTAGCTGCCCGGCAGGGTGTACGGGCCGTTGAGCCCGTCCCACTGGCCCGGCAGGCCGTTGCCGGTGGAGATGTAAAGGTCGGTGCCGCGCAGCTTCTCGGCGTTGACGACCGGGTCGTTCTCGGCCCAGGCCGGGGAGTTCTCGGGGCCGAACATGTTCTCCAGCTTGCCGCCGCCCCAGGTCTCGACGGTCAGGCGCATGAACTCGCGGCCCACCGGATCGGCGAACTGGGCGCAGCCGCTGTAGGCGGCCGCGGCACGGAACAGGCCGGGCTTGGCCTCGGGCAGCGAGAGGACGGTGGTGCCGGAGGTGGAGATGCCGGCGACCGCGTTCACGCCGTTGGTGCCGAGGGCGCCGTCGACCAGCGGCGGCAGTTCCTCGGTGAAGAAGGTCTGCCACTTGTTGCGGCCGAGCGTGGGATCGTCCTGCTGCCAGTCCATGTAGTAGGACCACTTGCCGCCGATCGGCTGCACGACATTGACGTTCTTGTCGGCGAGGAAGCCGTTGACGATATTGGTCTTCTTCACCCAGGAGGCGTCGTCCTGACCGCCGCCCGCGCCGTTGAGCAGGTAGAGGGTCGGGCGCGGTTCGGAGGTGTCGGCGGGCCGCTGCACATCGACGGGGAAGGTGGCGTCCATGGCCGCGGAGTAGACGTACAGCCGGATGTTGCGGCCGTCCTTCATCTCCGCCTTGGTGATCTTCGACCCGTCCGGCGCCACCGGATCCGCGAGCAGCTTCTTGTTGTCGATGATCGGATCAGCAGCGGCGGTGGGGATGCCGACACCGGCCACCAGGCCGGTGAGTACTGCCGTCGCGGCCATGAAAGCGGCGGTGCGGGCACCGCGCTTGCGACTTGTAAGCCGATTGCGGACATGTCGACGAATCAATGTTCACACCTTCACTATCGGTTCGTGTGCCGGTAGATCTACCCCGCATTCGGGTTCTCGACCGGATGGCTCCGGCCGGACTCGCAGCGCATACGGGCCTCGGGTGGAGACCCTACGGGCTAACCGTTGGTGACGGTAGCCGATGCGCTACGAATTGACCGCGCGTCCATGTTCGGCAAGTCCGCCCAGTGCCTGAACCCAGCCCTCCACGAGCTTCTTGATCTGCTCCAGGTCCAGCACCGCACCGGCGAAATCGAACCGGGCGACCAGGCCGTCCTGGGTCGTGTCGACGGTGACGTCCAGGTACAGATCGTCGGCGACCGGTTCCGGGTACACCCGGGCGGGTCGCAGATCGCGATAGCGGAAGCCGATGCGGCCCACCGGGAGCGCGGCCGCCTCGGCGGCGGTGTCGGGATTCAGGTGCCGCAGCAGCCCGAAGCCGACGCCCTGCGAGGGCACCTCGCGGCAGCGGTCGCGGATCTGCTCGATGACCGATCCGGCGGCGGCGCCGCCCCGGCGTACCTCGGCGTAGTCCACGCCGGCCAGGCGCAGGGCGAACGGGTACTCGGTGCTGAACGCGCCGACGGTGCGATGACCGGCCCGGTCGCCGGGGACGCGGCCGTCGGCGACCAGCCGGACCACCGAACCGATGGCGTGCCGGGCGGATTCGACGCTGTCGTCCAGCAGGGCGACCGCGAGGGCGCCGAGCAGGACCTCGTCGATGGTGGCGTGGTAGCGGCGGGCGACGGTGTCCACCGCGGCCGCGCCTTCGCCGGTGATCGAGACCGACACGCGGCCGCGGCCGACGGGGCCGTCGTCGCCGCCGAGCGCCTGCTCGAGATCCATACCCGGTTCGGCGCCGGCCAGTGTGGCCTGCCACCACGGCAATTCGTCGAGGGTGTCCGGTTCGGCGGCACGGTCGGCGAGAGCGGCGGCGATGCCGAGCGGGTGCGCGTCGGCGCTGGGCGGGGTGGCGTGACCGCCGGACCAGGAGGCGGTGAGGTCCTCGATGACGGTGCGCCACGAGGTGTCGTCCACCACGAGTCCGTTGGCGACCACGACCAGCACCGCGGCCGGCCGGTCACCGGCGTCGACGCTCGGATCCGCTTCGGCGCCCGCCATGAGCACGAAGCGAATGTTGCGGCCCTTCTCCGGGTCCATCTCCGCGGCGGCCGCGTGGATCACCGCTTCGATGGGGTCCCCGACGGCTTCGACCGACGGATCCAGCTGCCACACCACCGCGTCCCCGCGGCTGGGAGCGGCCGGAATGTCCATGGCGACGGCGTCGCCGTCCCGGCGCAGGCGCGACCACAGCGCCGGATGCCGTTCCAGCAGCCCGGCGACCGAACGCCGGACCCGGGTGCCGGACACATCGGCCGCGATGTCGAGCGTGATGGCCCGCACCCACAGCCCCGAGGGCTCCACCTCGAGCAGGCTGACCGCGCCCGCCGGGAGGGCGGAGACCTTGCCTACCGCGGAGAGCCGGGGGACGGGGGTGGAATCCGCCTGCGGGACAGGCGAATCGCCGGCGGCGGGAGCTTCGGCGGCGGCAGCGTGTGCTGCGGCAGCTTCCACATCCTCGGCCGCGGCGGGCGCACCCTCGTCGTTGGCGGCAGCAGCCGCGTTGGCAGTAGCGGCAGCGGCGTCAGCGGCATCGTCGTTGGCGGCAGCAACATTGGCAACAGCGTCGTCGTTGGCGACAGCACCGACATCAGCGCCGCCGGCGGTCGAGTCGGCGAAGCCCGGCCCGAAACCGGCCGCCGCCTCGGCGGTCCGGTCCGCGCGGTGCGTGAAGTCCTCGGTGTGCGGCGGGGCGCTCGGCTCACCGAAGCCCGAGAACGCCTTGTCCACGGAAGGTTCCGGTACCGGCTCCGCGTCCACGGGCGGTCCGAAGACCCCGGCCGAGGGGCTCACCGCGGCCGCGAAGTTCTCCCCCGCCGACCGCACCGGGTCGCCCGCGTCCGCCTTGTAGGCGTCGGCCAAGGCGCGGTGGTCGACCTCGGCGTGTGGCTCGTCGTGGGTGTCGCCGAAACGTGAAGCGCCGGTGGCGTGTTCGTCGGGGACGGCCGAGTAGGCCAGGCCGCCGGTGCGCCACGCTGTGTCGTCCGTGCCGGAATCCGAGCGGTAGGCGTCGGCGAGCGCACGGTCCGCGTCGGCGGCGGGCCGCTCGGCCTCGTCGCCGAATCGCGCGGGCAGCTCGCTGCCCGCCGAGCCGGTGGAGTCGCCCTGCGAGCCTGCGCGATACGCGTCGGCCAGCGCACGGTGGTCGATCTCGTCGGCCGAGTCGTCGAACCGCGCGGGCGCGTCGTTCCCGGCTGCGTCTCCCGATCCGCCCGGCCCGGCCGCTTCCGGCCGGCCGGGCAGCGAGATGCCTTCGTCCAGGGCCGAATACGCCAGTCCTCCGGCGCGCCAGGCGGCATCCTCCGCCGACACGTCCGCCTTGTAGGCGTCCGCCAGCGCTCGGTTCGCGGCAGTATTGGGAGCCTCGCCGGCGTCATCGCCGAAGCTCCCGGCATCAGCGGGCTCATCCTCGGGCACAGCCGAGTACGCCTGCCAACTGACATCCGGCCCGACCGCGTCGGCCTTGTACGCCTCGGCCAGCGCGCGGTTGGCCGCGGTGCTCGGCCCGACGTCGGCGAACCGAGCCGCGGGATCCTGATCCACCTGCGCGGCACCGGTTTCGGCGGGCGTAGCCGCCCCGAACCGATAGGCGTCGGCCAACGCACGCTCATCCGCCGCGCTGGGGGCCTGCGCATCGGAATCCTCGTCACCGAAACGCGCCGCAGGACCGGCAACGGAGCCACGCGATCCGAACACGGCCTCGCCGCCGGGCCGCCGGTGCTCATCCGCTCCGGCCTCCGCCGCGTCCGAGAAGCGCGGCACGCCGGTGGATTCCGCC
The DNA here is from genome assembly GCF_040614455.1 of Nocardia sp. NPDC005978. Lineage (NCBI taxonomy): Bacteria > Bacillati > Actinomycetota > Actinomycetes > Mycobacteriales > Nocardiaceae > Nocardia > Nocardia sp. NPDC005978. The sequence goes on along the minus strand of NZ_JBEXUS010000003.1, from coordinate 174,562 downwards.
GGAGCGGCTGCACCCGAGCGGTACGCGTCGGCCAAAGCACGCTCATCTGCCGCGCTGGGAGCCTGCGCATCGGAATCCGCATCACCGAAACGCGGCGCGGCAGCGGATTCCATCGGGGCGGCGGCGCCGGACCGATAGGCGTCGGCCAAAGCACGCTCGTCCGCCGCACTGGGAGCCTGCGCATCGGAATCCGCGTCAGCGAAACGCGGCGCGGAATCGGCAGAGGAGGCGCGAGAGCCGAAAGCCTCGGCACCGCGAGGTAGCGGGCGCTCGGCCTCGACGGCATCTGGGAACCGTGGCGCGGCAGCGGATTCCGCCGGCGCGGCTGCGGCGTCACCGAAACGACCCGCGGAACCCGCGGAAGAACCACGGGAACCGAAGGGTTCGGCACCGCCGGGCCGCGGGGGCTCGCCCGAGCCGCCGTCGGCGGTGTCGGTGAAGACCGGCACGACGGTTGTTGTTTCCGCCGGAGTGGCCGCGCCGAATCGGTACGCGTCGGCCAGGGCGCGCTCGTCCGCCGGGTTCGGGGGCTGCGCATCGGACGCCGGATCGTCGAAACGAGGTGCGGCGCCGGCGGAGGAGGTCCGGGATCCGGCGGCCGTATCGCCGCCGGGGTACCGGAGCTCGGCCGGGCCGCCCGCTGCGGCGTCTGTGACGCGCTGCGCGGCAGGGGCTTCCGCCGACCGGGACGTAGCGGGCTCGGCGTCGCGGGAGGCATCTGCCAGGGGGCGTTCGTCCGTCGTGCCGGGGGATATCGCGGCCGCGCCGGGTTCGTCCGTGCGGGGGCGGGAGACCCGGGGAGCGAAGTCGGGCCCGAGGGTGGAGGGGTCGACCGCGCGGAGTTTGACGCTGGTCGGGGGGCCGTCCGACTTGATCACGGGCAACACCTGAGTGGTAGCCCAGTCCTCGTTGTTGTCAGCGAAATTCGTACTCGGGGAAGCGGATTCGGCGGATCTCGAGGATCTCGGCTCCGTCCGCGGGGGTAGGTCGCGGCGGGCGGTGACCGGCGAGGCCGGGCGGTCGCCGGACCGGGCCGGAGCGGCCGGGCCGGCACCGGATAGACCCGAGGCTGCCGGACTGTCGCCGGGCAGACCCGAGCCGCCACGGCCACCGGGTACGCCCGGTGCGGCAGCGGCGTCACCGGGCAGACCCGTGGCGGCGGACCGGTTACCAGCTGAGCCGGGAGTAGCAGCGCGGCCGTCAGCCGAGCCCGGCGAACGGTCGCCCAACGGACCCGATCCGGCAGAACGATCACCGGACAGGCCGGAACCGGCGGAACGATCGCGCGGCAGACCCGATTCGGCAAAACGATCGCCCGGCAGACCGGAACCTGCAGAACGATCACCCGACAGACCTGTTGCGCCGGTTGCGGTTTCACTGCGGCGGGGAGTCACCGGGGGCAGCACCCCGAACTCGGTGCGCAGGACCGGGGGTGCGTCGGCCGCGGCCTTGCGAGCGCGGGCCAGCTGCTCGAGGTCGAACTCGTCGGCGGGAGCCGTGTGGTCCAGGTACTCGAGTTCCCAGTCCACCGTGGGCAGGGCGGCGTTGCCGTTGCGGGCCCGGGGCGCGGCGTACCAGCGCACCAGGTCGCCGGTGCGGAGCATGCGGGAGCCGGGGGCGCCCCACGGGTTGGCCACGAAGCGCACAGCGGTGGTGGCGCGGCGCGCGTGGTAGCCGCGGGCCAGGGCCGGACCGGTGAGGTACAGCTCGCCGGGGACGCCGGGCGGCACGGGGTTGAGGCGCTCGTCCAGGATCAGCGCGGACAGGCCGTTGACCGGATGGCCGAGGGTCAGGTGCCGGCCGGGTGCGGGCTCGGCCAGGGCGGCCACGACGGTGGCCTCGGCCGAGCCGTGCAGCTGCCGGTAGGCGCGCTCGGGCCGCTGCCACGAGCCGACCAGTTCCGGCGTGCTGTGCCCGCGCACCGCGACCAGGCGCAATCCGGGCAGGGTGCCCGGCTCCAGGGTCTCGGCGACGCGCGGGGTGAGCAGGGCATGGGTGACCTGCTCGGCGCGAATGACATCGGCCAGCGCCGCACCGTCGGCGGCGGCGGCCGGCGCGATGACCAGGGTGGCCCCGATCTCGAAGGCCGACAGCCATTCCAGGACCGACAGATCGTCGGCGGGGCTGCCCGCGTGCAGCACCCGGCTGCCGGAGTCCAGGCCGAACCGGCGCACGACCGATTCGAGCAGGCCCTGCGCACCGGCGTGCGTCACGACCACACCGCGGGTTCCCGCGGTGTACACGACATAGGCGGGATGGTCCGCGCGCAGCGGCGCGTTGCGATCGGCGTCGGTCACCGGATCGGTGGCCTCGGCCACGCACCGCGCGTCGGTGTCGGCGTCGTCGAGGCACAGCCATTCGACCGTGGCCGGCAGCACCGGCAGGAACGCCTTGACCGTGATGCCCACGGTGGCACCGGATTCGGTGATCCGCCGGGCGGCCGACGCGGCATCGGTGGGATCGACCGGCACGTACGCGCCACCGGACTTGGCGACCGCGAGCACCGCGGCCACGGCCTCGAACGAGCGCGGGAACGCCACGGCGACCAGGCTTTCCGGCGCCACCCCGCGATCGATGAGCACCCGCGCCAGCTGCGAGGAGTAGTCGTCGAATTCCCCGTAGGTCAGCGAATGCCCGCGGTAGCGCACCGCGACGCGGTCCCGGCCCAGACGCGCGCCGGCGGCCAGCAGATCCGGCAGCAGCCGGGTGACCGGCGCCGAATCGGTGACCCGGGTGAGCAATTCGTACTCGTCGTCGCCGAGCAGCGGCAGATCGCCGATCGGCGTCTCGGAGCTGGTGACCACGGCCGCGAGCAGCCGCACGAAGCGGTACGCGAACACGTCCACGGTCTCGTCGTCGAACAGGTCCCGCGCGAAACTCAGCGTGGCGAACAGCCCGGCGTCGTGATCGGTGCGCTCGCGAATGCTCAGCGCGAGATCGGTCGCGGTGTACTCGATTCCGGAATCGAGTGTGCTGACCCGCAATCCGGGCAGCTCGAACTCGGTCTGCGCGGGCCGCTGGAAGGACAGCGCGACCTGCGCGGCCCCGACCGGCAGTTCGGCCTGGGCGAACGCCTCGGCCTGGGCGTCCCCGGCCCGCGCGAGCAGCTGCGCGAACTTCAGGTGGCCTTCGACCCGGGTGCGCAGCACCACGGTATTGGCGTAAACGCCGACCGAGTCGTGCAATCCGGCCGCGTCCCGCCCGGTGACGGGGGTGCCGATGGCGATGTCCTCGGTCCCGGACAGCCGGGCCAGGAACAACGCCAGCGCGGTGTGCACCACGGAGAACAGCGTGGTGCCGTGCTGGCGGGCGATGCGATCGAGGCCGCGGTGGATGGCGGCGTTGACGGGGAACCGCACGCTGCCGCCGCGATGACTGGGCGTCGCGGGACGCGGCCGGTCGCCGGGCAGTCGCAGGTCGGCGAATCGCCGGGTGTCCGTGCGCAATCCGGTGTGATCCACCGAGCGCATGGGCAGCGGCGCCCACTGCGGGGCGGCGCCGGTGGTCCGGGACTCGTACGCGGTCACCAGATCTCGCACCAGCGGCCCGACCGAGCCCTCGTCGGCGCTGATCGCGTGCACGACCAGGCCGAGCACGTGCTCGATCTCGCCGCCCAGATCCACGCGGAAGAGCTCCGCCCGCAAGGGCAGTTCGGCGGCCACGTCGAACCGCCGGGTGAGCAGCCGTTCCAGCCGGTCAGGCAGGGTGTCGACGTCGATCAGCTCGGGGGTGACCTTCGGCGCGATCTGCACCCCGGGCAGCACCCGCTGATACACCTCGCCGTCGACCACCGGGTACAGGGTGCGCAGCGACTCGTGCCGCCGCACCACGTCCCCGAGGGCCTGTTCGAGGGCTCCGGCGTCGAGCTCACCGGTGAAGCGCAGCACGACGGGCAGGTTGTCGACCGCCGATCGCTCGCGGGACCAGATGCGCTGCTGGGCCGGGGATACCGGAACTCGCACGGTTTCCTCCGATTCGCCGCGTTCTCGGTCGGCGCGTTCGATGAGCTCCGCCAGCTTCGGTCCGATTTCGGCGAAGGCTTCGGCGGTCGTCATGAGCTGATGTCGTGTCTCGACAGAGTATTCACCGATGGGCCCGGTGACGTACGGTCGCCAGTCCGCGGCCGAATGCGGTTGTCCCGCGCCGTCCGGGCCGAATGTGGCCCGGAACAGGTCCAGGCTGCCGTCGAGTACGGCGTGGCGGTACTCGGAGCCGAGTTCCATGCTGCGCACCGCACCGCGATAGATCTGCCGGAAGCGTTCGAGCGTGAGCACCGCGAGGTCGACGGGGATGGCCGCGTGCACCGCGGCCAGCGCTTCGCCGTCCAGGTTCAGCAGATCGCCGTCCGGGAACGCGTCGGGGCCCACGCCGACCTGCGCGAGTTCGTCGAGCAGCGAACTGCGGAAATCGGTGAACTCCGATTCCGGGTAGGAGTCGAGAATGGCGAGCAGGTCGACGGTCTGGCCGTCGGCTCGCAGTTCGGTCGCGATGGCGTGCGCCAGGATGCCGCCGAGCGAGTAGCCGAGCAGCCGGTACGGCCCCTCCGGCTGGACGGCCCGGATCTCGGCGACGTAGCGGCGCGCGACCTCGCCCAGCGTGGCCGGGTCGTAGCCGGGTTCGGTGAGCGCGGGCGACTGCAGACCCAGGATGGGCTGGTCGTCGGGCAGGAACCTCGTCAGCCCCGCGTAGCACCAGGACATGCCCGCCATGGGCGGCGCGCAGAACAGCGGTGTCCGGGTGCCGGTGCCGCGAATGGGCAGCACGACCTGCAGGCCCGCTTCGGAGTTCTCGTCGTAGTCGCGTTCACCCGCGAGCGCGGCGACGATCTGCCCGGCGATCCCGCCAACGCTCGGATCGGTGAAGAACCACGCGACCATGACCTGGGCGCCGGTGAGGGTGCGCAGGCGGCTGACCACCTGGGTGGCCAGCAGCGAATTGCCGCCGAGGCCGAAGAAGTCGTCGTCGAGCCCGACCCGTTCGACGCCGAGCGTGTCGCCGAAGACGTCGGCGACCGTCTGCTCCAACGGCGTTCCGGGCGCGCGGTATTCGCGGGCCGCCACCTCGGGCCGGGGCAGCGCCTTGCGATCGAGCTTGCCGTTGACGTTGAGCGGCAACGCGTCCAGCACCACGAAGGCCGCGGGCACCATGTACGAGGGCAGGGCGGCCGACAGCGCCGACTTCACCCGCGCCACATCGATATCCGTGCCGACGAGGTAGGCGATGAGCCGGTCCCCGGTCCGCGCGTCGGAGGTGGCCAGCACCGCGGTCCGATCGACTTCCGGCAGCGCGAGCAGCGCGGCCTCGATCTCGCCGAGTTCGATGCGGAAGCCGCGAATCTTGACCTGGAAGTCGGTGCGGCCGCGATAGTCCAGCTCGCCGTTGCGGTTCCAGGCCACCAGGTCGCCGGTCCGGTACATCCGGGCGCCCGGGGCGCCGAAGGGATCGGCCACGAACCGATCCGCGGTGAGGTCCGGCCTGGCGAAGTAGCCGCGCGCCAATTGCGCTCCGGCCAGGTACAACTCGCCCGACACTCCGGCCGGGACCGGCCGCAGCCGCGAATCCAGCACGTAGGCGCGGCTGTTCCATTCGGGCGCGCCGATGGAGACCGACACCTGATCGCCGGAGTTCACCCGGTGACTGGTGATGGACACCGCGGCCTCGGTGGGGCCGTACAGGTTGAACAGCTCAACCTGCGGGAAGGTGGTGCGGTAGCGCTGGGCCAGCGCACCGGGCAGCGCCTCGCCGATGGCGAGTACCCGGCGCAGCGCACCGGCGCCCGCGGTGGCGGCGTCGGCCAGCAGCGCGTCCAGCATGGACGGCACGACGTGCAGGGTGGTGACCTGCTCGCGACGCATGAGCTCGTTCAGGTAGGCGGGATCGCGATGCCCGTCCGGCCCGGCGATGACGAGCTGTCCCCCGCAGACCGCGGCGGACCAGAACTCCCAGACCGACAGGTCGAAGGTGGCCGCGGTCTTGAGCAGCACCGCGTCGTCGGAACCGAGCGCGAATTCGTCCGTCTTCCAGAGCAATTGGTTGACGATGGCCGCGTGCGGCACCGCCACGCCCTTGGGCCTGCCGGTGGAGCCGGAGGTGAAGATGACGTAGGCGGTGTGCTCGGGCAGCAGGGTCCCGGACCGGTCCGCGTCCGAAATCGGGTCGCTCGCAACGGCTTCGAGATCCAGCTCGTCGATCCGCAGCACCGGCGCGAGGTCGGTGCGGAAGTCGGCGTCCGCGTTCGTCAGCACGCAGATCGGCGCGGCGGTCTCCAGGATGTACCCGGTCCGTTCGGCGGCCTGGTCCGGATCCACGGGCACGTACGCGCCGCCGGCCAGGGTGACCGCGTACATGGCCACGACCAGATCGGCCGAGCGCCGCAGCGCCAGCGCGACCCGCGTTTCGGGGCCCACCCCGGCCGAGATCAGGTACCGGGCCAGGCGATTGACCCGCTCCCCCAGTTCGGCGTAGGTCAGATCCGAGCCGGTGGCGTCCTCGAACAGGGCGATGGCCGACCCGTGCCGGGCGATGCTCCCGGTCAGCAGCGCGGCCAGCGTCGCCGTCGAATCCGTCTCGTGCGCGGTGGCATTGGCGTCGCGCACCAGGTGGTCGTACTCGGTGCGGGTCAGCAGTTCGTAGTCGCCGACCGCGCCGCCCGGGTTCGCCACGACGGCGTCGAGCAGGCGCATGAAGCGATCCGCGAAGCCCTGCACCGTGGCGCGATCGAACATGTCGGCCGCGTAGGTGACCAGGCCCGTGATGCCCGCCGCCGCGCCCGCTTCGTCGTGCGAGTCGGAGATGAGGAAATGCAGATCGAACTGCGACAGTTCGGTGTCCACCGCGACCGGCGCGACCGTGAGTCCGGGCAGTTCCAGTCCTGCCTGGGCAAGATTCTGGAACGACAGGCCCACCTGGAACAGCGGATGCCGGGCGGTCGAGCGCACCGGGTTGAGCACCTCGACCAGCCGCTCGAAGGGCACATCCGCGTTGGCGAAGGCCGCGAGGTCGGTGGTGCGCTGGCGGGCGAGCAGGTCGGTGAACGCGGCGCCCGCGTCGACCCGGGTCCGGAAGACGAGCGTGTTGACGAACATGCCGACCAGGTCGTCCAGAACCGCTTCGCCGCGGCCCGCGATGGGGGTGCCGACCGCGATGTCGTCGGTGCCGGAGAGCCGGGCCAGCAGCACGGCGAGCGCGGTGTGCACGACCATGAACAGGGTCGCGCCCTCGGCCCGCGCCAGATCCAGCAGGGCCTGATGGGTGCGCGGGTCGACGCGGAGTTCGGCCGTGCCGCCGGTGAAGGACTGCACCGGCGGGCGCGGGCGATCGGTGGGCAGATCCAGCTGGTCGGGCAGGCCGTCCAGGGCCTGCTTCCAGTAGGCGATCTGCTGCGCCGCGGGCGATTCCGGATCGTCCTCGCGGCCCAGGACCTCGCGCTGCCACAGCGAGTAGTCGGCGTACTGCACCGCGAGCGGTTGCCATCCGGGCGCCGCGCCGGCCGTGCGCGCGGCGTAGGCGAGCATGAGGTCGCGGGTCAGCGGACCCAGCGACCACCCGTCGGAACTGATGTGATGCGCCACCATCACGAAGACGTGCTCCGCCTCGCGGGAGGCGGTGTCGATGTGGAAGAGCTTGGTGCGCAACGGAACTTCGGTGGTCACATCGAACGGGCGCAGGAACAGCCCGCCCACGCGCTCCAGCACGTCGGCCGATTCGATGGTCTCCGGTGCGAGATCGGGGGCGACCCGCCCGACCGGCAGCACGACCTGATGCCCCACCCCGTCGATCTCGGGGTAGACCGTGCGCAGCGTCTCGTGCCGGGCCACCACATCGGTGACCGCGAGCCGCAGGGCCTCGACGTCGAGTTCCCCGATGAGTCGCAGGGCCACCGGCAGGTTGTAGGCGACCGAGGCGTTGTCGAGCTGATTGAGGAACCACATGCGCTGCTGCGCCATGGACAGCGGAATGTTCTCCGGGCGTTCTACGGCCGTCAGCGGCCGCCGGGCCCCGGTTCCGCGATGCTGCTCCACGCGCACCGCCAGGGCGCTCACGGAGGAGGCTTCGAACAGCGCGCGCACCGGCACCTGGATATCGAGCGCCGCGCCGAGGCGGGCCGCGACCTGGGTGGCGATGAGCGAGTTGCCGCCGAGCTCGAAGAAGTCGTCGTCGGCGCCGACCCGGTCCAGTCCGAGCAGATCGGCGAAGACGCCCGCCACGGTTTCCTCGACCGGTGTTGCCGGAGCGCGGAATTCCCGGGCCTCGAAGACCGGTTCGGGCAGCGCCTTGCGATCGAGCTTGCCGCTGGTGTTGAGCGGGAACTCCGTCAGCGTCACCACGGACGCCGGAATCATGTACGCGGGCAGGGTTTCGGCGACCCCGGCGAGCAGCGCGCGGCTGTCGACGACCTGTCCGGGCGCGGGCACCACGTACGCGACGAGCTGATCGCCGAGCGCGGTGGGCACCACCAGCGCCGCGGCCTGGCTGACCGAAGGCTGCGCCAGCAACGCGGTCTCGATGTCACCGAGCTCGATGCGCTGACCGCGGAACTTCACCTGGAAATCGGTGCGGCCGATGTACTCCAGCCGCTGCGACTCCCCGGCGGGCTCACGCCACACCACCAGGTCACCGGTGCGGTACATACGCTGCCCCGGCTCGAAGGGGTTGGCCACGAAGCGATCCGAGGACAGATCGGGACGGCGCACGTAGCCGCGCGCCAGCTGATCACCGGCGAGATACAGTTCGCCCGCCACGCCCACGGGAACCGGGCGCAAACGCGAATCCAGCACGTAGACACGGCTGTTCCACTGCGGAATACCGATCGGCGCGGTCCGGGTGTCGGCAGCGGTCACCTGCCAGTAGGTGATCGACACCGCGGCCTCGGTCGGACCGTACAGGTTGTGCACCGCGATATCGCCGAGTTCACGCACCGCGGCCGCGGTCTCCGGCGGCAACGCCTCACCGATCACGAACACATCGCGCAACGTCGGCAGCGAACCCGCGGGAGTGTGCGCGGCGAACACCGTCAGCATGGACGGCACGAAGTCGGTGACCGTCACCCCTTGCGCGGCAATGGTGTTCGCGATGTAGGTGGTGTCGCGATGACCGTCGTGGCTGGCGACGACCAGCTTCGAGCCCACCCGCAGCGGCATGAAGTAGCCCCACAGCGACACATCGAACGTCGTCGCGGTCTTCTGGAAATACACATCCGCAGCCCCCATCGGGTACTCGGCCAGCATCCACTCGATCTGATTGTCGATGGCCGCGTGCGTGACCGCGACACCCTTCGGGCGACCGGTCGAGCCCGAGGTGAAGATGACATACGCGGTGTTCGAGCCGCGCAGCGGGCCGAGCCGTTCCGCGGCGGCGATGGGCGTGCCCGGGTAGCCGGACAGGTCCTCGCGATCGATGTCCAGCACCAGCCGGTCACCCGCGTCGAAACCGTCACGGCTGGTGGACAGTACGCACACCGGTTCCGCGGTATCGAGCACGTGCCCGATGCGCTCGGCCGGATGATCGGGATCCAGCGGCACGTACGCGCCACCGGCCTCGAGCACCGCGTACATCGCCACCACGAGATCGACCGAACGCCGGATGCCCAGGGCCACCAGCGATTCCGGTCCGACCCCGGCCGCGATGAGGCGCCGGGCCAGCCTGTTCACCCGTCCGGCGAACTCGCCGTAGGACAGACTCGTCCCGCCGGACACGACGGCGGGCGCGTCGGGGGTGCGCCGGGCCTGGGCCACGAAGGGCGCGGTCAGCGTCGTACCGTGCAGCGCGGCCGCGGTCGCGTTCCAGTCGGTGAGCAGGCGCTGACGCTCGTCGACCGCGAGCAGGTCGAAATCGCCGACGGGCAGCTCCGGGTGCGCCGCGACCGCGACGAGCACGCGGCGGAAGCGATCGGCGAAACTCTGCACGGTCGATTCGTCGAAAAGGTCGGTGGCGTAGGTGAAGATCGCGGTGAGCCCGGTGGGCTCGCCCGCGTCGCCGGTCTGCTCCACCATCGAGAGCTGCAGGTCGAACTTGGCCAGCGGTACATCCAGATCGACCGCAGCCACCGCCAGGCCCGGCAGATCCAGCTCGGCCTTGGCCATGTTCTGGAACTGCAGCATGGTCTGGAACAACGGGTGCCGCGCCTGCGAACGCGCCGGATCCAGCAGTTCCACCAGGCGTTCGAACGGCACGTCCGCGTGCCCGAAGCCCTCGATGTCGCCACGCCGCACCGTGTCCAGCAGCGTGCCGAAGCTGACCGCGGGGTCGATGTCGGTGCGCAGCACCAGGGTGTTCACGAACATGCCGATGAGGCCGTCGAGTTCGGCCTCGCCGCGGCCGGCCACCGGGGTTCCGATGGCGATGTCGCGGGATCCGGACAGCCGGGCCAGCAGCACCGCGAAGGCGGCGTGCACGACCATGAACAACGTCGAATTGTGTTCCTGCGCGGTCGTGCTCAGCGCGCGATGCACGTGGCGGTCGATGTCGAAAACCAGTGTCGCGCCGCGACCGGTGGCGACCGCGGGCCGGGGCCGGTCGGCGGGCAGATCCAATTGGTCGGGCAGCCCGGACAATTCCGCGCGCCAGTACGCGACCTGCTGCGCCAGTGACGAATTCGGGTCGTCCTCGGCGCCGAGAGCTTCGCGCTGCCACAGCGCGTAGTCGGCGTACTGCACCGGCAGCGGCTCCCACCGCGGCGCCTCGCCCTGGATCCGATCGAAATAGGCGGTCATGAGATCGCGTGTGAGCGGGCCCATGGAGAAGCCGTCACCGGCGATGTGGTGCACGACCGCGACCAGCACGTGCTCGGTCTCGCTCAGCCGCAGCAGTCGCATGCGCAGCGGCGGCGCGGCCGTCACGTCGAAGCCCGCCATCGCATCGGCCGCGATCAGGGCCTCCAGCTCGCCCGCGGCCACATCGGTGACCGGCAACTGGGGCAGGGCCAGCGGATCGGTGACGGGCAGCACCAGCTGGTAGCCCTCGCCGTCGATTTCGGCGTAGCGCGTGCGCAGGACCTCGTGCCGCTCCACCACGTCCCGCAGCGCGGCACGCAGGGCCGCGGCGTCGAGCGCACCGGTGAGCCGGACCACGAACGGCAGGTTGTTCACGCCGCTCTCTGGATCGAACCGGTTGAGGAACCACATGCGCTGCTGCGCGTACGACAGCGGCACCCGGTCCGGGCGCGGCATGGGCCGCAGCGGCTGCGCGGCAGCGGAATCCGCGTGCTCGGCCAGATGGGCCGCCAGCTGCGCCACGCTCGGCGCGGTGAACAGCGCTCGCACCGGCACCCGGCCGCCGACCGCCGCGCCGAGCCTGGCCACGACCTGGGTGGCGCTGAGCGAGTTGCCGCCGAGTTCGAAGAATTCGTCGTCCGCGCCGACGCGCTCCAGGCCGAGCACGGCCGCGAACACCTCGGCCACGGTGTTCTCCAGCGCCGTGGCGGGCGCGCGGTAGGCGCGGGCCTGGAACTCCGGCTCCGGCAGGGCTTTACGGTCGAGTTTGCCGCTGGCGTTGAGCGGCATGGCGTCCAGGCGCACGATCGCCGCGGGGACCATGTACGACGGCAGCGCCTCGCGGGCGGGCGCGAGCAGCGCGGCGTCCGCGGGGTCGGCGCCCGGTTCGAGGACCACGTAGGCGACCAGTCGATCGCCGCCCGCGCCGCGCACCAGCGACACCGCGGCCCGGTGCACGTCCGGGTGCGCGAGCAGGACGGTCTCGATCTCGCCCAGCTCGATGCGCTGACCGCGCAGCTTCACCTGGAAGTCACTGCGCCCCAGGTACTCCAGGGCTTTCCCGGTCCAGCGCACCACGTCGCCGGTGCGGTAGAGCCGCTGCCCGTCGGTGTGGGCGACGAAGCGCTCGGCGGTGAGGGCGGGCGCGCCGAGGTAACCGCGCGCCAACTGCACACCCGCGACGTAGAGTTCACCGGCCGCGCCGACGGGCACCGGCCGCAGCTGGCGATCCAGCACGTGCACAAAGGTATTGGCGACCGGGCTGCCGATCGGCACCGCGAGTCCGGTGATCTCGCGCGCCGGATGGGCGGTGACCACGGTGGCCTCGGCCGGGCCGTACCAGTTCAGCAGGGCGGTGCCGGGCAGCCGGTCCGCGCATTTGGCGGCGGTCTCGGCGGTCAGCGCCTCACCGGCGGCGAAAATGCGCCGCAGCGACGGGAATCCGGCGCCGGTGGCGCCGTCCAGGAAGGCGTCCAGCATCGACGGCACGAAGTGCACCGTGCCCACGCCGTAGGCGTCGATGACCCGGGCCAGGTAGGCGGGATCGCGATGGCCGTCCGGCTCGGCGACGACCACGGCCGCGCCGGTCTGCAACGGCCAGAACAGTTCCCAGGTGGAGATGTCGAAGGTGATGGGGGTCTTGTGCAGCACCACGTCACCGGGGCCGTGCGGGTATTCGCGCTGCGCCCAGCGGAACTGGTTCGCCATCTGCCGGTGCGTGATCATCACGCCCTTGGGACGGCCGGTCGAGCCGGAGGTGTAGATGACGTACGCGGCGTTGTCCGGGTGCACCTGCGCGGCGGCGGCGACCACCGGGACCGAGCTGCCCGAGGTCAGCGCCTCGAGATAGAAGAGCGGTGTGCCCGAGGCGGTTTCGAACTCCTCGGCCCGGCGGGTGAGCACGCAGACCGGTGCGGCGCTGTCGAGCACGTACTCGTTGCGCTCGGCCGGATGGTCCGGGTCGACCGGCACGTACGCGCCCCCGGCGCGCAGCACCGCGTACACCGCGACGACGAGATCGATACTGCGCCGCAGCGCCACGGCCACCCGCGATTCGGGCCCGACCCCGCGCAGGCGCAGTTCCTCGGCCAGCACCCGCGAGCGCGCGTCGAGTTCGGCGTAGCTCAGCGTGGTGTCTCCGAAGATGACCGCGGTGGCCTCGGGGGTCTTCGCGACCTGCGTGTCGAACAGCGACAGCAGCGTCGAATCGTCCAGCAGCTCGGCGACTTCGGTGTCGTTGATCGCGGCCAGCGCGGTGCGCTCGCCGGCGGTGAGCGCGTCCACGTCCGCGACGCGCGCGGTGGGTTCGGCGCCGAATCGGGTCAGCAGCAGCGACAGTCGCTGCGCGAGCGTCTCGGCGGCGGCCTCGTCGTACACGTCGCGCAGGTACTTGACCTGGATGAGCAGCTTGTCGGCCCCGGGCAGCACCATGATCGTGACCGGGTAGTGCGTGCCGTTGACCATCTGGGTGCCGAGCAGATCGACGCCCGCCACCGGCGCGGCGGCCTCGGCCAGCTTCTCGCTGTCCACCGGGAACGAGGAGAAGACCACCAGCGAGTCGAAAAGTCCTTCGACGCCGACGATGTCCTGAATATCGCTCAGACCCAGGTAGTGATGCTCGAGCAGCGCGGCCTGCTCCCGCTGCAGTTGCCGCAGCAGTCCGGCCAGGGTGTCCTGCGCCCGCAGCCGCACGCGCACCGGAATGGCGTTCAGGAACAGCCCGACCATGGACTCGATGCCCGCGAGCTGCGGCGGGCGACCGGAGACCGTCGCGCCGAAGACCACGTCGTCGCGGTCGGTGCTGCGGCCGATGAGCAGACCCCAGGCGGCCTGCACGATGGTGTTGACGGTGACGCTCGCCTCGGCCGCGACCCGGGCCAGGGCGGCCGTATCCGCCACCGGCAGTTCGAATTCGACCTGCCCGATGCCGTCGGTGATCACGCGGGAGCGGTCGCCGGGCGCCAGCGGGGTGGGCTCGGTGATCCCCGCGAGCGCGGTCCGCCACGCCTCGTCCGCGGCCGTCCGGTCCTGGCCCGCGAGCCAGCCCAGGTAGTCCCGGTACGGGCGGGCGGGCGGCAGGTCCGCCGCCGCGTCGCCGAGCGCGTAGAAGGTGAACATGTCCTGCATCAGCAGGGGCATGGACCAGCCGTCGATCAGAATGTGATGGCTGGCGACGACGACGCGGTAGGCGTCGGCCGCGGTGCGGATGAGAGTGAACCGCAGCAGCGGCGCGGCCGCCATGTCGAAGTGGTCCGCGAGGTCGTCGGCGAGGATCCGGGCGGTCTCGGCGGCAGCGGCCTCGGCCGGCAGTTCGCCGAGATCGACGTAGCGCCAGGGCACTTCGAGGCCGTCGACGACGACCTGGACCGGATTACCGTCCCCGTCCTCGGCGAAGGCGGCGCGCAGATTCTGATGTCGGTCCAGGACCGCCTGCGCCGCGGCGTGCAGTCGCTCGATGTCGACCCCGCCGCCGATGTCCACGGTGAACTGGGTCATGTACGCGTCGACCGAGGACTCGGCCAGCAGCGCGTGGAAGAGCATGCCGGACTGCAGCGGGGTCAGCGGCCAGACCTCGGCGAGGCCGGGGTACTCGCGACGCAGTCGTTCCAGATCGGCCGCCGTGGGTTCGGGCAGCGCCGCCGGCACGAAATCCGGTTCGGCCCCGGCCTCTTCGGCGATCAGCGCGAGTTCGGCCAGCGTCCGGTTCTCGAAAAGATCCTTGGGTTTGAACGCCACACCCTGCGCACGAGCCCGCGAGACGATCTGGATGGAGGTGATGCTGTCCACGCCGAGCGTGAAGAAGTCGTCGTCCAGGCCGACGCGCTCGACCTTGAGCACCGCGGCGATGATGTCGGAAATAGTCTGCTGCACCGCGGTTTCCGGGGCCCGGAACTCGTTGACCGGCAGTTCGGGTTCGGGCAGCGCGGTGCGATCCAGCTTGCCGACCGGGGTCAGCGGGATCTCGTCCAGCACCATCACCGCGGCGGGCACCATGTGGCCCGGCAGCGTACGTGCGGCCAGGTCGGCGAGCTCGGCGACGTTCACGACGGCGCCGGGCGCGGGATGCACGTAGGACACCAGAACCGTGGCCCGGCCCGCGATCTCGTGTCCGACCGTCACGGCGAAGTCGACGCTCTCGTGCCCTGCGAGCACCGCGTCGATTTCCTCGAGCTCGATCCGCAGACCGCGGATCTTCACCTGGAAGTCGTTGCGCCCGAGGTATTCCAGCTCGCCACCGGCCGTCCAGCGCACCAGGTCGCCGGTGCGGTACAGCCGAGAACCGCTCTCCTCGAAGGGATTCGCCACGAACCGCGCGGCGGTGAGATCCGGCCGCCGATGGTAGCCGCGGGCCAGCAGCGCCCCGGCCACGTACAGTTCGCCCGCCACGCCCTCCGGGACCGGGCGCAACCGCTCGTCCAGCACGTGCGCGGTCGCGCCGCGGATGGCGGCGCCGATGGTCACCGGCCGATCCGGCGTCAGCTCGGCGCAGTTGGTCCAGATGGTGGTCTCGGTCGGGCCGTATCCGTTGAGCAGGCGGCGCTCGCCGTCCGCGATCGGCGCCACCCAGCGCCGCACCAGTTCGGGCGGGCACGCCTCACCCGCCGCCAGCACCACACGCAGTGCGTCCAGGCCGCTCGGATCGATGGAGGCCAGCACCGACGGCGTGATCACCGCGTGGCTGACCGCCTCGCGCGCGAGCAGCGCGCCCAGATCCTCACCGCCGTAGACCTCCGGCGCGGCGACGACCAGGGTGGCCGCCGATCCGACCGCCATCAGCAATTCGAAGACCGAGGCGTCGAAGGACGGCGACGCCACGTGCAGGACGCGGGATTCGGCGGTGATCCGGAACCGCTCGCGCTGCTCCTCGCAGAGGCCGGCGAGGCCCGCGTGGGTGACCAGAACGCCCTTGGGCAGGCCGGTGGAACCGGAGGTGTAGATGGCGTAGGCCGGATGCTCGGCGCGCAGCGGGCGCACCCGGTCGGTGTTGGTCACCGGTTCGGCCGAGAACGCCTGACCGAGGTCGGCGAACTCGGGGGTGTCGAGCTCGAGCCAGGTCAGCGTGTCCGGCAGCGCCGCGCGCCGGGCCGCGACGGTCAACCCGAGGACCGCCCGGGAATCGGACACCATGTGCAGAACGCGATCGGCGGGGTAGTTCGGATCCACGGGGACGAATCCGGCGCCGGACTTGGCGACCGCCCAGATCGCGACGATCGACTCCACCGACCGCGGAACGGCGATCGCGACCAGATCCTCCGGCCCGACGCCGCGATCGATCAGCACGCGCGCGAGGCGGGTGGAACGCTCGTCGAGTTCGGCGTAGCTCAACCGGGCGAGGGTGGCGGCGCCATCGGCCAGCACGAGGGCGGTACCGGCCGGCTCCGCCTCGACGGCGGTGGCCATGAGCTGCGGCAGCGTGGGAATCCGCGGCCGACGGGTGCGGGTGGGCCGGACCCGAGCGGTGCGGGTCATGCGCACACCGCCCCGGTCTCGTAGTGCCGGTCCCCGACCACCCGAATCATAAAGATGTTCCTCATCCTGTCCGTCGTTACTGCGCCGCCACGTCCATCGAGAACCATCGAGTTGACGTGGACCGTGTTACTCCTGCGGTTACTTCACCCCAGTGGGCGCGCGCCCGCAAACCCGGCGGTCCGAACTCACCTCATCACTCGCCGTCGACCGGCAGACCGGGTAGTGCGAGCACCGCCTCGACCTGCGTCCATGCCCCCGGCGCGGGCACGGCGTCCACCACGATCGCCCGCAGATCCTCGAGCACCTCGGGATCACCGAGCCCGGTGAGCCGATCGCGCGCCGCGAACAGGTGCGTCACCCATTCCTCGGCCAGATCGGCCAGGGCGGGCTCGCCCTCGGCCGCCGTCAGCACCACCGAGGCCCCGACCGCGCCGGCCGCGACGAGTTCGACCAGTGCGAGGACGGATTCGGGCGCGCCGTACTGATAGGTGCGGGATTCGAAGGTCAGCTCACCCGCCACGCGGACCCGTTCGACCGCGGCGGCGAGAGCGTCGTAGCTCAGGGTCGTCCCGGTCACGTATGCCGCGTCGTCGCCGCGCAGCGCCCGGGTCCGGCTGGCGTAGGTGACCGGCCGGGCGGATTCGGCGGCCGTTTCGGCGATGACCGCCGGATCGTCGAGCAGCAGCCAGTCCACGCCGTCCGCGGACACGGGCGCGACCCCGGCCGCGAGACCCACCTTCACATCGAGCCCGGGCGCGATGCCGTCCGAGAACGGCACCAGCGCCGCTCCGGCCTGCAGGATCGCCCAGGTCGCGACCGCCAGGTCCACCCCGCGATCGAGGCGGACCGCGACGCCGGTGCCCGGCCCGCTGCCCCGCGCGATGAGGATGCGGGCCAGTCGCGCCGACCGGGCCGCCAGTTCCTGGTAGCTGACCGCGTCCTCGCCCCACACCAGGGCGGGGCCGTCCGGATCGTCGTCGGCGGCGGTGACGAGCACCTGGCTCAGGGCCGTGCCGCGCGCCACGGCGACGACCGGCTCGGCGGGTGTGAGCGGCGCCGGTGACTCGGCCGCCTGCGCGCGCTCGTGCTCATCGAGCAGGTCGATGTCGCCGACCGGAATCTGCGGGTCGGCCGCCACGGCCGCCAGCACGCGTTCGAGCCTGCGGCCGAACGACCGCACCGTCGCCTCGTCGAAAAGGTCGGTGGCGTACGAGAACACGATGCCGAGATCGCCGAAATCACCGTCCACCGCGGGGCGGGGTTCGACGCCGATCTGCAGATCGAACTTGGCCACGGTGAGGCCGGAGTCCAGGGCCGAGACCGTCAGACCGGGCAGTTCCACCACCGGCTGCTCGGTGTTGAGCAGCGAAAGCACCACCTGCAGCAGCGGATTCGCGGCGCCGCGACCGGCGGCGGCCACCTCGGCGACCCGTTCGAACGGCACGTCGGCATTGGCGAAGGCCGACAGGTCGGCCTCGCGCGCCTGCTCGACGAGGGCGTCGAAGGGCGCGGTGGGATCGACCACCGTGCGCAGGGTCAGGGTGTTGACGAACATGCCGACCAGGTCGTCCAGCGCGCGTTCCCCGCGCCCGGCGACCGCGGTGCCCACGGCGATGTCGTTACCGCCGGACAGTCGCGCCAGCACCACGGCCAGCGCCGCGTGCACCACCATGAACAGCGAAGCGTTGTGGCGGCGCGCGATTCGATTCAGTTCCGCGTGCACCGCGGCGGGGACCGTGGTGTCCACCAGCGCGCCGCGCATGCTCGACACCGCCGGGCGGGGGCGGTCCAGCGGCAGCACCGGCGTGTCGGGGAGACCTGCCAGGCGATCCCGCCAGAACGCCAACTGCTGTGCCGCGCGCGAGGTCTCGTCGTCGTCGGCGCCGATGACCGTGCGCTGCCAGACCGCGAAATCACCGTACTGCACGGTCAGCGGCGTCCAGCCCGGCGTCGCACCCGCGGTGCGGGCCAGGTACGCGGTCATCAGGTCGCGCGCCAGCGGGGCCATCGACGAGCCGTCGGCGGCGATGTGGTGCGCGACCAGCACCAGCAGGTGATCCTCGGGATCGGTGCCGGTGAGCAGGCGCACCCGCACCGGAACCTGTGCCGCGACATCGAATCCGGCCGAGGCCAGTTCCACCAGTCGCGCCGGGACGTCGGCCATGCGCTCGGTCTCGAGCCCGCGCGGCAGCACATCGGCGACCGAGAGGATCTCCTGGTACGCCGGCGCGCCGGGCGCGGATTCGGGGTAGCGGGTGCGCAGCACCTCGTGCCGCAGCAGCACGTCCTCCGCGGCCTGCCGCAGCGCGGCCACATCGAGCGCGCCGGTCAGGCGGATGGCCATCGGGATGTTGTAGGCCGGGGACTCGGGATCGAACTGGTTGAGCACCCACATGCGCTGCTGCGCGAGCGAGAGCGGCAGCCGCTGCGGGCGCTGCCCGGCGGTCAGCGGCGGCCGCGCCCCGGCGCCCGCGCCGGGCACGATGCGCGCGGCCAGTCCGGCCACGGTGGAGGTCTCGAACAGCTCGCGCACCGCGACGTCGGCGTGCAGGGCCTCGTTGACCCGGGCCACCGCCCGCGTCGCGACCAGGGAGTTGCCGCCGAGTTCGAAGAAATCGTCGTCGGCGCCGACGCGCTGGGCGCCCAGCAGATCGGCGAACACCTGCGCCACGATCTCCTCGATCGGGGTCCCGGGCGCACGGAAGGCCTTGGCCTCGAACACCGGTGCGGGCAGGGCCTTTCGATCCAGCTTGCCCGAGGCGTTCAGCGGGAAGGCGTCCAGCACCACGGTGGCGGCGGGCACCATGTAGCCCGGCAGCGTGGCGGTCAGCGCGGATTCCAGTGCGGCGGTGTCGATCACCGCGCCGGGTTCGGGAACCACGTATCCGACCAGGCGATCCCCGGCGTGCGCGTCGGCGCGCACCACGACCACCGACTGCGCGATGCCCGGCTGGGCCAGCAGCGCCGCCTCGATCTCGCCGAGTTCGATGCGCAGACCGCGCAGCTTCACCTGGAAGTCGGTGCGGCCCAGGTATTCCAGCTCCCCGGAGGCGGACCACTTCACCAGATCGCCGGTGCGGTACATCCGTTCGCCGTCGACGAAGGGATCGGCCAGGAATCGATCCGCGGTCAGATCCGGGCGCCGCACATAGCCGCGCGCCAGCTGCGCACCGGCCAGGTAGAGCTCGCCCGCGACGCCGACCGGAACCGGCACCAGGCGCGAATCCAGCACGTACACGCGGGTATTGAAGACCGGGCGGCCGATCGGCACCGACACCGTGTCGGCGGCGGTGACCTCGTGATAGGTGACGTCGACCGCGGCCTCGGTGGGTCCGTAGAGATTGTGCAGGCGGGCACCGGTCAGCTCCCGCAGTCGCTGTGCCGTCGGCGCGGGCAGCGCCTCACCCGAGGCGAAGACGTGCCGCAGGCGCAGATCGGGGGTCGCCGCGTCCAGCCCGGCCACGAACACCGCGAGCATCGACGGCACGAAATGCGCCGTGGTGATGCCCGCTTCGGCGATGACGCGGGTCAGGTAGGCCGGATCCCGATGCCCGTCCGGGGTGGCGACCACCAGGCGCGCACCGACCTGAAGGGGCCAGAAGAACTCCCACACCGAGACGTCGAAGGTCGCCGGGGTCTTCTGCAGCACCGCGTCGTCGGCGGTGAGCCCGTATTCGGACTGCATCCACACCAGGCGATTCACGATGGCCGCGTGCGAGACCGCGACGCCCTTGGGGCGGCCGGTCGAACCCGAGGTGAAGATGACGTACGCCGAATTCTCCGGCCGCAGTGGGCCGGTGCGCTCGGCATCGGTGAGCGGTGCGCCGCTGTGCCCGAGCGCGGCGCGCTCGAGGTCCTCCACCAGGGCCGCGTCGGCCGCGGTGAATTCGTCACGCGCGGTGCTCAGCACCAGCCGGGGTTGCGCAGTGTCGAGAATGTGCGCGATGCGGTCCAGCGGCTGATCCGGATCCAGCGGCACGTACGCCGCACCGGTCCGCAGCACCGCGTACATCGCCACGACGAGTTCGGTGGAGCGCCGAATGGCCAGGGCCACCAGCGATTCCGGACCTGCTCCGGCGGTGCGCACCAGTTCGCGGGCCAGGCGGGCGGACCGCTCGGCCAGTTCCCGGTAGGTGAGCGCCTCGTCCTCGAAGACCAGGGCCACCGCGTCGGGGGTGGCCGCGACCTGCGCGTCGAACTGCGAAACCAGTGTCGCGGCGGGCATATCGACCGCGGTGGCGTTCCAGTCGTGCAGCACGCGCGCCCGCTCGCCGACGCCGAACAGGTCGATGTCGCCGACCGACGCGTTCGGGTCCGCGCTCACCGCGGCCAGAATCCGCGCGAACCGGTTCGCGAAGCCCGCGATCGTCGATTCGTCGAAAAGATCCAGCGCGTAGGAGAACTCGGCGGCCAGACCGGTGGCGTCGCCGCGCTCGTCCATCTCCTCCTGCACGGTGAGCTGCAGGTCGAACTTGGCGAACGGCACCTCGAGATCGGCGCCGGACACGCTCAGGCCCGGCAGTTCCAGCCGCGTGGGGGCCAGGTTCTGGAAGGCGAGCATGACCTGGAACAGCGGATTGCGCGCCTGGGAGCGCGCCGGATCGAGCAGTTCCACCAGTCGCTCGAAGGGCACGTCGGCATGCCCGAAGGCGCGCACGTCGTGCTCGCGCACCTGCGCCAGCAGTTCGTCGAACGACCGCGCGCCATCGACCTCGGTGCGCAGCACCAGGGTGTTGACGAACATGCCGATCAGATCGTCCAATTCGGCCTCGCCGCGACCCGCCACGGGCGTGCCCACGGCGATGTCGGCCGTGCCGGACAGCCGCGCCAGCAACACCGTGAGCGCCGCGTGCACGACCATGAAGAGCGTCGAATTGCGGCTCTCGGCCAGCCGGCGCGCGGCGGCGTACACATCATCGGCGAGCGTGAATCGGTAGGTCCCACCGCGATACGAGGCGACCGGGGGCCGCGGGCGATCCGCGGGCAGCACCAGTTCGTCGGGCAGATCCGCCAGCGCCTCGCGCCAGAACGCGATCTGCCGGGCCAGCACCGAGGTCTCGTCGTCCTCGCGGCCGAGCGTTTCCCGTTGCCACACCGCGTAATCCGCGTACTGCACGGACAGCGGCGCCCAGGACGGGGCCACCCCGCGCGCGCGTTCGGCGTAGGCGGTCACCAGATCCCGCGTCAGCGGTCCCATGGAGAAACCGTCGGCGGCGATGTGGTGCACCACGCACACCAGCACGTGCTCCTGCGCGCCGACGCGCAGCACTCGCAGGCGAATCGGCGGCGCTGTGGTCACGTCGAAACCGCCGGCGACCACCTCGCCCACGCGGGCGCGGATATCGGCGAGGTCGATGTCGAGCACGTCGAGCGCGGGCACCGCGCGGGGATCGTTCAGCGCCAGCACCTGCTGGAAGCCTTCGCCGTCGACCTCCGGGTAGATGGTGCGCAGCACCTCGTGCCGCTGCACCAGATCCCGTGCCGCGGCGCGCAACGCGTCGATGTCGATGGCGCCGGTCAGGCGCACCGCGAGCGGGATGTTGTTCACCGCGCTGGCGGGATCGAAGCGATTGAGGAACCACATGCGCTGCTGGGCGAACGAGAGCGGCACCCGCTCCGGGCGGGCCAGGGTGCCCAGCGCGGGACCGGTGGCCGCGACGCTCTCCCCCTCCAGGCGCGAAGCCAGCGCCGTGACCGAGGACGCCTCGAACAGCACGTGCACCGGCACCCGGACGCCGAGCGCGTTGCCGATGCGCGCGGTGGCCTGGGTGGCCAGCAGCGAGTTGCCGCCGAGTTCGAAGAAGTCGTCGTCCGCGCCGACCCGCACCGGGTCATCGGCCTCGGGTGGAGTCAGCAGGGCCGAGAACACCTCGGCGATCGCCTGTTCGGCGGCGGTGGCGGGCGCGCGGAAGGCGCGCGCGTTGAACTCCGGCTCGGGCAGGCGCGCGCGATCGAGCTTGCCCACCGGATTCAGCGGAATCTCGTCCAGCACCATGAGGGCCGCCGGAACCATGTACGCGGGCAACGACTCTCCCGCGAAGGCGGCCAGCGCCGCGGTGTCGACGACCGCGCCCGGGCGCGGCAGCACGTAGGACACCAGCGCGGCCGCGCCGGTCGGCAGGGTGACGCCGAGGGTGGCCGCGTAGTCGATATCGGGATGCGAGGCCAGCACCGCGTCGATCTCGCCGAGTTCGATGCGCAGACCGCGAATCTTCACCTGGAAGTCCGAGCGGCCGTGATACTCGAAATTGCCGCTGTCCAGGCGCTTCACGAGATCGCCGGTGCGGTACAGGCGCGATCCGGCCTCACCGTTCTCGGCGTCGCCGAACGGGCTGGCCACGTAGCGCTCGGCGGTCAGGCTCGGGCGATACAGATAGCCCTGTGCCAGACCGGGACCCGAGAGATACAGCTCGCCGACCACGCCCGCGGGCACCGGCCGCAGCCGCGCGTCCAGCACGTACGCGCCGATGCCGGGGATCGCGGTGCCGATGTGCTCGGGATCGCCGGGGGTGAGGACCTCGGTGCCGACGGAGATCGCGGTGACCTCGGTCGGGCCGTACTCGATATAGAAGGAGCGCGTCGGAGAGGACCAGCGATCCACCAGATTGGTGCTGACCCGCTCACCACCGCACATGATGGCGGCGAGATCGTCCAGCCCGGTGTGATCGATGGATTCGAGCACCGCGGGGGTGATGCACATGTGGGTCACGCGCTCGCGGCGCAGCACCTCGGCCAGCTCCGGCCCGCCGAAGACGTTCGGCGGCACCACGACCAGCGTCGCACCGGCGGTGAAGGCCATCAGCATTTCGACCAGGGAGAAGTCGAAGCTGGGGGTGGTCAGCTGCGAGACCCGCGATTCGCCGGTGACCCGGCGGCGCTCGCGCATGGCGGTGGCCAGGTGCGCCACGCCCGCGTGCGTGGTGGCCACGCCCTTGGGCTTACCGGTGGAACCGGAGGTGTAGATGATCCAGGCCAGATGCTGTTCGGCGAGCGGGCGCACCCGATCGGCGTAGGAGACCGGATGCGCGGGCTGCGCGGCGATGGCCGCTGCCAGCTCCGGATCGTCGAGTTCGAGCCAGGTCGAGGCGTCGTCCAGCCCGCCCCGGTGCGCACGCAGCGTCAGGCCGAAGTCGGTCCGGGAGTCGGTGAGAATGTGCTCGATGCGATCGACCGGATAGGACGGATCCACCGGCAGATACGCCGCGCCGGTCTTGGCGATGCTCCACATGGCGAGCACCGATTCCACCGACCGGGTGATCGCCATGGCGACCACGTCGCCCGGCCCGACCCCGCGCGCGATGAGTTCGCGCGCTATCCGCGAGGACTGCTCGTCCAATTCGCGGTAGGTGACCTCCCGCTGATCCTCGGGCGCGCCCGTCGGATTGAAGGAGATGGCGACGGTGTCGGCCGCGGACTCGACCGCGGCGGTGAGAAGCTGCCCGAAAAGGGGGCTGCCGGACCGACGCCGACGATTACCGCGAGCAGTACGGCGGGCAGTATCCATTCGAGTGCATTCACCTCTCGGGTCTAGCTTGATCCGCGCGCCGAAAACCTTCGGTCAACCCACACGGGACCCCGGTCAACCCCTGGGCCGGCGGACCGAGCAATCATATCGGGCGCGCGGAGCCGCGATAACGGCTCGAGCTCAGTGACTATCGGTGGCCAGGTCAGGGCGTTGCAGCCATGTGATCTGCGCCACAACCTGCTACAACCACCCCCGGCGCGTGGCCTGCACCCCCGCCTGGAAACGAGTGCTGGCGCCCAGGCGCTCCAGCAGGCTCGCGGTCCGGCGCACCACGGTACGCCGGGACAGGCCCAGGCGGCGGGCGATGGTGTCGTCGGTGGCGCCCATGCTCATGAGGGTGAGAATGGCCCGATCGCGTTCGTCGAGCGACTCCGCGGGATTCACCGAGACCGGAGTGGCCATGGACCACAGCGCGTCGAACGTCTTGACCAGCAGATCCAGCGTCGGCGACGGGCCGACCCGCACGCCCATGGGATCACCGCGGCGCTCATCGGTGTGCAGCACCAGCACCGCGCGGCGATCATCGGCGAGGATGATCTTCATCGGCGGATCGGGCAGCGTTCGCGCCTGCGCGCCGACGGCATTGGTGGCCAGCACGTGCCGCAGTCGCTCGGCGTCCTGGTAGATCGTCTCCTGGTACAGCGTGCGGTAGTCGATGCCCGCGGTGATGCGCGCGGACTTGAGTTCGAACAACCGCTCCTCGGTATCCACATCGGACAGGAACGGACCGCGCTCCACGACTTTCACGCAGTGATGCGCGGTGTGCTGCAGATCCTCGAAATCGGCCAGCAGCTGGCGGCGTTCGTAGACCGCGACCACCGCGCCATCGGCATCGGTCGTGCGGCGCACCGAGCGGAAGGTCTCGCCCAGGCGCGCGGCAGCGGACTGCATGCGCAGCATGTCGGAATTGCGGCGGCGAGTCTCGGCCTCGGACAAGGCTTCCGGAGCGTGCGCGTCCCAGCGCACGGTGCCATCGCTCTCGGTGAGGCGAACCGCGGCTTCGAGCCGGCACAGCGCGTCCAGCGCGGCTTCGGCCACCTGCGGCGGGCAGTCCAGTCGCTCGGCGACTTCGAGCGCGGTCGACCGGGGATGCTGAACGAGCGCGGCGTACGCGCGACCGTGCAGCGAAGCCGGGTCGAAAAGGTCATCCAGCGTTGTCACCGCGCCCACCGGCGATCGCCGGTCCGGGAAGCGCCCGTTCGCAGGGGCGGGTGCACGCTCTACTGGCCCGGGCCCCACTGCTGCTGCATGATGACGCCCTTGCTGGCCAGCCACGGCAGCGGATCCATCTTGCCGCCCGCGGCATCCCAGATCTCCAGGTGCAGATGCGGGCCGGTGGAGTTGCCGCGATTGCCGACGGTGGCGATGACATCACCGGCATTCACGCGCTGACCGGCATTGACCAGCATGTCGTTCACGTGGCCGTAGACGGCGATGGTGCCGTCGTCCTGCTGCACGCGCACCCAGAGTCCGAAGCCCGAGGCCGGTCCGGCCTCGATGACGGTGCCGCCCATGACCGAATGGATGGGAGCGCCGATCTGATCGGCGAAATCGACGCCGTAGTGCATGGCGCCCCAGCGCGCGCCGAAGCCGGAGGAGATGACGCCGGCGACCGGGCGCACGGCCGCGGCGGGGGCGAACTGCTGCTGCAACTGCTTGAGCGTCGACTCGGCCTGAGCCAGCGGCCCGGAGATCTCCGGCGGCAGATTCTGCAGGCCGAAGGGCGCGGGCGCGGCGGCGATCGGCGCGGCATTCGCGTCCGGAGCCGGAGCCTGCTCGGCGACGGGCGCGGCAGCGGGAACAGCGGCCTGCTTGAGAGATTGGGAGGCATCGGCGAGCGCGATATCCTCGGCGACCGACTTCTCCTCGTGATTGGGGAGCAGCGGCGCGGCGTGCGCGAGGGCCGGAACCAGCTGGGACGCGGTGCCCAGCAGCGCACCCGCGGCGACCGCGGCACTGGCCACGACCTTCACGCGATCGGCGGTGGTGGGATCGGCCCGATGCCGGCGACGACGTGCGGCGACGTCAACGCGCCCCGCACCAGAATCACCAAGCAAGTCCATAACGGATACGGAGTCTGCGGTCTCTCTGTGGTGCGGCAAAGCTCGTCCTAGCGTTCGGGGATCCGGTAACGATTCGGCATCGCTGTGATGGAAACTGTACTCGCCCGTGACCATTCCGCAACCTTGGATCGCGTTTATTCGTGTGCTAGGGAGGCGACGCGCGCATTGCCCGTTACCCGCGGGGCACACTGGTGCGGTGCTACTCGACACGCTCGACACACCGATAGTTCTGGCCCCGATGGCGGGCGGGCCGTCCACTCCCGAGCTGGCAGCAGCGGTTTCGGCCGCCGGCGGACTGGGTTTTCTGGCCGCCGGATATCTCTCCGCTACGGACCTCGCGGACCGCGTGCGGCAGACGCGGAAACTCACCGCCGCACCCTTCGGCGTGAATCTCTTCTTCCCCTCCGAACCCTCGCCGCCCGAGCGGTTCGCCGCGTATGTCACGGAACTGAGTCGTGACTTCCCGATCGGCGATGCCCGCTACGACAGCGACGACTGGACCGCCAAGCTCGACGTGCTCATCGCCGATCCGGTGCCGGTCGTGTCCACCACCTTCGGCTGCCCATCGGTAGCGGACATCGAGCGGCTGCACTCCGTCGGCACCGAAGTGTGGGTGACGGTCACCTCCGTGCCCGAAGCACTGCACGCCCGCACGGTCGGCGCGGACGCGGTCATCGCCCAGGGCGCCGAAGCGGGTGGGCATCGCGGCAGCTTCGAGGATCGGCCGGAGGACGACAGCGAGGACGCACTCGGGCTGCTCGCGCTGATCCAGCTGCTCGCGCCCGAAATGGACCGGCCGATCATCGCCGCCGGCGGCATCGCCACCGGCGCGGGCATGGCGGCCGCGCTCACCGCGGGCGCTCGCGCGGTACAGATCGGCACGGCCTTCCTGCGCTGTCCCGAAGCGGGCACCGCACCGCTCGTGCGCACGGCCATCACGAGCCAGACCCCCACCATGCTCACCCGCGCCTTCACCGGACGCCGCGCCCGCGGACTGCGCAACCGATTCATGCTCGACCACCCGAACGCACCCGCCGCCTATCCGGAAATCCATTACGCCACCGGACCTTTGCGCGCCGCAGCACGCACCGCGGGAGACGCCGAGCAAGTGAATCTCTGGGCAGGTCAAGCACATTCACTCGCACCCGAGCTACCGGCGGGCGAGCTGGTGCGGCAACTGTCCCGCGACGCGAAAAGTGCTCTGGAGCGGGTACTTTCGCTTCGAATTCAGGGTTATTGACAACGTTTGCCGATTAGACTCGGGTCACACCATCCGCCATCCCATGAGGAGAGCGATATGTCACTCGAAGTACCCACCGCACTACTCGAGCGTGCCGAACGCGGTGAAGTCAGCGACGAGGAATTCGTCGAATGTGTTCGGATTTCCCTGCCCTACGCCTACGAGGTAGTCAGCCGAGTCGCGGCCGATCTGCGTTCGGGCACCGAGGAATACGCGGACAACGTCATCCCGCCGCCGGATGAGACGGCCCGCGGCCAACTGCTGCGCGCCATGGCCTCGGACGCCATCCGCGGCGGCCTGGAACGCCACTTCAACATCAAGCTCGCCTTCCAGAACTGCCACCGGGTAGCGGCCTTCCCGGTGACCTCGGCGGGTGGCGACACCTACAACACCTTCGTCTCCACGCGCGCACAACTGCTCAACCAGAGCCCGGAACTGCGCAACTGCTGAGTCGTGGTCGGTGAATCGGCGCGTTCGCCCCCGGCGAGCGCGCCGATTCGCTTGCGACTCATGATGATCGAGCGCGAATCGACGCCACCGCTCGTTCAGCGCCCCTGGTGTTTGCGTACCTCGCGGCGCACCAGCCAGACGAATCCCGCCGTCGGCACATGGAAGAAGACGTTGATCGCGACGCGCGTCGCAATGCTCTGGTCGCCGACGAACAGCCCGAAAACGCAGACCATCGAGAGAAATCCGAAGAACACCGTGCACACGCCCAGCAGCACCCACCACAGCATCCGGCCGAGGTGATTGACGGGCTTGGGTCTGCCCGGAGCCATGGGTGCATAGCCCCAGGGCTGTTCGGAGTGACCCGGCTGATGAGTCGCCGGTTGCGGGGGCATCGGATACCGCAGCGGCGCTGCCGCTCCGGGCGGCACCGAGGGGTGCACGTAGTCGTACTGTGGCGCTGAGGGCGCGTAACCCGTTGGGCGAGGCTGACTTTCCGCCCTGCCCATCGCAGCCTGAAGTGGCGCGCCGTACGGCCGCGCAGCGGGCGGCGGCGGCTCGGGATAGGGCTGCGGTGCGGAATACGCCCCGGGCACCGCGTAGGACCGTGGCGAAGAACTCGGCTGCGCGGGTGGATAACTCGGTTGCGCAGGCGGAAAACTCGGCTGAGCGCTCGCGGGTACCGGATCCCGCGGTGGCGCGAACACCGCCCGCGGCGCGGTGGACTCCTGAATCGCGGCCAGCGCACTCGCGGCCAACTCACCGGCGGTGTCGAACCGCCGCGCGGGATCCTTGGCGAGACCGCGCACGATCACTTCGTCCAGGCCGGCCGGTACGGCCGAATTCTGACCGCTGGCACGCGGCGGCGGTGAAGTCATGTGCGCGAGCATCTGCTGCGCCGGAGCACTGTCACCGAAAGGCCGCCGGACAGTGAGGCATTCGTAGAGCACGCAGGCGAGCGAATACACATCGGAGGGAATCCCGCCCTCACCGGAGAATCGCTCCGGCGCCATATATCCCCAGGTGCCCACAGCCGCACCGGTGGAAGTCAGCGCGGTCTGCCCGGCGCCCCGGGCGAGGCCGAAATCGATGAGGTAGACGAAGCCATTGGGGAGCAGCAGGGTATTGGAGGGCTTGATATCCCGATGCACCAGTCCCGCATCGTGCGCGACGTCGAGAGCCTGCGCCAATTGCCGCACGATATCAACGGCCATGGGGACCGGCAGCGGCCCTCGATCATGCAGCACCTGTCCCAGATCGACGCCGTCGACCAGTTCCATATCGATGAACAGCCGGCCATCGAGTTCACCGAAATTGTGAATGGGCACCACATGCGGACCGCGTAACTTGGCCGCCAGCCGAGCTTCCCGCTCGAATCGCTGCCGATAGTCGGCGTCATCGGCGAGCTCGGCCGGTAGCACCTTCAGTGCGACATCGCGACCCATGCGAGTGTCGTAGGCCAGCCAGACCTGTCCCATACCGCCCTGCCCGAGCAGCTCTTCGAGCCGATAGTGGCCGAGCTTGCCATCCCCCAACACCTGTCCTCCAATTGCGGCACCGCTGCGCACACTGCCCTGCGCGCAGGGTCAGCATACGATCGAAAGGCACGTCAGCAGAGTCAGTCTCGAGGAGTTACCGTGGCCAGCGAACAGTCAGCCGACACTTTTGATCTCTGGGATCGCGACGGCGACGGGCTGATCTCCGCCGACGACATCCTCGCGGGCATCACCGCACTCGGACTGGATATCGATCCCGATGCCGTGCAGCGGCTCGTCGCCGCCGCCGACACCGACGGTGACTGGCTGGTATCGCGAGCGGAATTCGAAGCAGCTCGGATCGGGCGGGATCCCGAGATCAATGACGCGGATGCGGCTTTCGATGAGTTCGATGTCAATCGGAACGAGTTGATCGAGGTGGATGAGCTCGAATCGTTGTTGCGGACTTGTCCGGGGTTGTCGGATCAGAGTGCCGGAGAGTTGTTGGGGGCTGCTGATTTGGATGGGGATGGGAAGTTGTCGCGGGCCGAGTTTGCCGCGTTGCTGGCTCGGTTGGCGGGGTAGGGGTGCAAATCCATCCACAGCCTCCGCCACACCCTTCCGTCAGTACCGGAAGGAAAGTGGCGCGGTAGCCCCGCCGGCATAGAGCTGAAGCGAAGCGGGCGTCAGCACCGGTTCGAAAGTGGCAGATACCTGCGACCATTCGGTGCGGTTCGACGTGGCGGGGGCATCGAGCCGAGCCACGCGAATACGGCGCAGATCGTCAGCGCCGATGGTGTCGCTGGTGGAAGTTTCGGCGGTGAGCCAGGTTCCGGAGCTCGTGAACTCGATCCACGGATCGGCCAGGGCGATCTCGCCCAGGTGGAAGCGGGTCGAGGCGATCACGGTGCCGCGGTAGCGGAGTTCGCCGAGGCCGGTCGCCGGGTCGATGGCAGCCTCATCCAGCTCGAAGGTCAGGGTCTTGTCGCGGACCGCCGCGCCGTCCCTACCGGACATCGAACCCTGGAGCGGGCCGGTCACCGTGTCGGCGAAGCCGGGGGCCACCGCCCAGGTCAGGTCGGCGGCGGGGGGCTTGGGGGTGTTCGGGCCGGGGGCCGGGTCGTAGCGCACGGGGGCCGCGAGTTCCTGGGACGGGTTCACCGATTCGGCCGCCGCGTAGGTGTAGACGCCGAACACCGCGTCGGCGGGCGCCTTGGTCGGCTGGACCACGTCGATGACCGCCGTGAACGTGCCGTCGGACGCCAGCGGCACCCACTGATTGCGGATGGTGCGCTGGAGGTCGAAGGGGGCGCGGGGTACCTGGTTCAGGGCCGACTCGCCCATGATCCATTGCACCGCAGAGCGATTGACGCCCCGGGAAGCTCCGGGCGCGCCGGCGGAGGGACGCCAGTCGGGGGCGAAGCCGCCGAACGTCACGAAGGTGCCGTGCGGGACGCCCGGGGGAACCGGGACGGGGAGGCCGTCGGTGTTGGCGGACGGGTCGAAGCCGGTGCCGCGTACCACGATCTTGTCGCCGGGATGCACCACCGTGTCGGACAGCGGCGTCTTGCCGTCGGCCGTGAACAGCTCGATGGACGGGGACGGGTCCGCGGCGGACGGTGTTGCCGTCACGGCCCCGACGCCCGCCGCCGTCACGACGGCGAGTGCGGCGGCGGCCAACCGGTTCCGAATGCGACCCAGCGACACAGTGCTCATAAGGGCACCCTAACCCGGGGGTAAAATACCCGTGTTCAGGGGGTATTTTCCGGGGGTTCCGGTCCCTCAGACCTCCAGCAGTCTGCGTTTGAGCACCTTGCCGGTCGGGTTGCGGGGTAGCTCCACCAGGAACACCACCTCGCGGGGGACCTTGTAGCGGGCCAGATTGGTCTTCACGAACTCCCGGGTGTCCTCCGCGCTGAGCGAATGACCCTCGTGCACGACCACGAACGCCTTGAGACGAGCGCCGAAAGTCTCGTCGGGAACGCCGATCACGGCGGCCTCGCGGACGGCGGGATGGGTGTGCAGCAACTCCTCCACCTCGCCGGGGAAGACGTTCTCGCCGCCGGAGACGATCATGTCGTCGTCGCGGCCGTCGATGAAAAGCCTGCCCTCCCTGTCGAAATGGCCCACGTCGCCCGAGGACATGAGGCCGCGGACGATCTCCTTGTGGCCACCGCCGGTGTAGCCCTCGAACTGGATGACGTTGCCGACGAAGATCCGGCCGGTGGCGCCTGCGGGGAGACGGCGGCCGTTCTCGTCGAGGATCCGCACGCGCGCGCCGAGTACCGGGCGGCCGACACAGCCGGGCTCGGCGGCCAGATCCTCGGGATCGGCGACGGTCGCGTACGCGACTTCCGTTGAGCCGTACAGGTTGTAGATCACGGGACCGAAGGCCGCGGTGACCTCGCGGCACAGTTGGGCGCCGAGTTGGGAGCCCGCGACGAAGATGATGCGCAGTGCCGACAGGTCCCGGCCGGTCAGGGCGCGGCCGCCCAGATCCACCATGCGGGCGAGCATGACGGGCACCACGATCATGGTGGTGGCGCCGTGTGCGGCCGCGCTGTCGATCGCCGCCTGCGGGTCGAAGCGGCGGCGGATGACCAGGGTGGAGCCGAAACCCAGGGCCAGCATGGCCGAGGCGAAGCCGAGGGTGTGGAACATGGGGGCACAGCACTCGGTCACCTCCTTCGCGCGGAACGGCACCCGGGATAGCAGACCGCCCAGGGCCGCAAGGGATTTGGGTTCGGGTCGGGGTGCGCCCTTGGGGGTGCCGGTCGTGCCCGAGGTCAGCAGGATGATCTTGGGTTCGACGCCCGGGGCGGGCGGGGCCGCCGAGGAGCCGATCTCGATCAGCCATTCCAGGCTGTCTTCGCCGGGGTCGTCGGTCCAGGCGCGGTAGCTGCCCCGGCGCGGGGTCACGCCGTCGAGCATGTGGGCGTACTCGTCGTCGTAGACGAGTAGGTCGGTGCCTTCGCGGGTGGCCACGTCGCGGATCTGCGGGCCCGCGAAGTCGGTGTTGAGCAGGATTATTCGGGCGCCGCACTTGGCGGCCGCGAACGTGGCGTCCAGCAGGCCGCGATGGTTGCGCGCCAGGATCGCCACGCCCTCACGGGGTTCCAGGCCGCGTTCGCGCCAGGCGTTGGCCAGCCGGTTGGAACGGTCCTCCAGTTCGGCGAAGGTCAGTTCACCCAGTTCATCGATGAGGGCGGTGCGCCTGCCGTATCGGGCCGCCGAGAGGCGGAGGCCGGCGGCCAGGGTGCCGTACCTCAGCATGGCGGTGGCGGCGGCCAGCAGGACCGTCGGGGATTCGACCCGGGCCAGACCCGCCTCCATGATCAGGCGGGCGGACTCCACCTCGGTGTACGCCCGCTCCCCCACCGCGCGAATCAAGCCGAGTGTCATGCGCGTGCCCCGTTCGCCGGCCCGGCCGGACAGTGCACTGCCCGCGATTGTCCCTGCGCCCCTGCTGATTCCACCCGGACCTCCTCGTCCACCCCGTGCCGGCTGCCACCGGCGACCGCGGGCGTTCGCCCGCGAATCAACCGTACGACCGCGGGGGCTCGAACGGAATGGCTCGGTGAACCTCGCACCCCCGGGGCATCGCACATCCCGTGCCCGGCCGCCGCGACGGGAAACGCCCGCCCCGGGCGAACCGGGACGGGCGTGACCTGCGGGTAGACCCCGGGGACTACAGCGTGGTGACCGTCAGCTCACCCTCGGCGTACTGCGCGCGCAGCCGCTTCTTGTCGAACTTGCCGACCGAGGTCTTGGGCACCTCGGCGATGAAGGTCCAGTACTCGGGCAGCTGCCACTTGGCGAACTTGTCGGCCAGGAAGTCGCGCAGCTCTTCGGGCTCGGCGTCCGCGCCCTCCGCCAGCACCACCGCGACCAGCGGGCGCTCGTCCCACTTCTCGTCCGGAATGCCGATGACCGCGGCCTCCGCGACGGCCGGATGGCCGACGACCGCGTTCTCCAGATCCACCGAGGAGATCCACTCGCCGCCGGACTTGATGACGTCCTTGGACCGGTCGACCAGCGTCAGGAAGCCGTTGGGGCTGATCTTGCCGACGTCGCCGGTGCGCAGCCAGCCGTCGTCGAACTTGTCCGGATCGACCTCGGCGCCGGTGGGCGAGTAGTACGAGCCGGTGATCCAGGGGCCCTTCACCTCCAGCTCACCAAGGGCCACACCGTCATTGGGCACGACGCTGCCGTCATCGCCGACCAGGCGCGCCTGCACGCCGGCCGGGAAACGACCCTGGGTGTAGCGGTAGGCCCATTCCTCGTCGCCCTCCGCGCTGGCGGGAGCGTGCGCGACCGAGCCCAGCGGGGAGGTCTCGGTCATGCCCCACGCGTGCAGCAGGCGCACACCGTGCTGCTGCTGGAACGCCTGCATCATGGACGGCGGCACGGCCGCGCCGCCGACGACGCAGGTGCGCAGGTGCGAGATGTCCTGCGGCTGGGCCTGCAGGCCCGCGAGCACGCCGCCCCAGATGGTGGGCACCGCGGCGGCGAAGGTCGGCTTGACCGCGGCCATCATCTCCAGCAGCGGTCCGGGCTGCAGGAAGCGGTCGGGCATGAGCAGATTCGCGCCCGACATCATGGCCGCGTACGGCAGGCCCCAGGCGTTGGCGTGGAACAGCGGCACGATGGCCAGCACCGTGTCGGCCTCGGAGAAGCCCATGCCGTTGGGCGCGCAGACCTGCATGGCGTGCAGGAAGTTCGAGCGGTGCGAGTAGACGACGCCCTTGGGGTCGCCGGTCGTGCCCGAGGTGTAGCACATGCCGGCGGCCGAGCGCTCGTCCACGACCGGGAAGTCGTAGGTGTCGGGCTGGGCCGCGAGCAGCTCGGCGTAGGAGTGCACCTGCACGCCCTCGGGCGCGGTGAGCGCGCTCGCGTCGCCGTTGGCGACGATGACGTGCCGCACGGTCTTCAGGTTCGGCAGGTACTGCGCGAACATCGGCAGCAGCGTGCCGTCCACGATGACGACCTGGTCCTCGGCGTGGTTGGCCACGTAGACCAGTTGCTCGGGGAACAGGCGGATGTTCAGCGCGTGCAGCACCGCGCCCATGGCGGGCACGGCCACGTACACGACCATGTGCTCGTTGTTGTTCCACATGAAGGTGCCGACCCGGTCGCCTTCGCCGATGCCGAGGTCACGCAGGGCATTGGCGAGACGGGCGGCGTCCGCGCCGATCTCCCGGAAAGTCTGGGTGCGCACGCCGTCGCCGGTCCAGGTCGAAATGGTGCTCTCACCTTGGAAGGTGCTCGCATACCGCAGCAGCGTCGCGAGTGACAGCTGCTCGTCTTGCATGGTGCTCAACATTTCCCAACCGCTCCCTTGCACGTTTCCTCGCGACCGTGAACCAGGTCACTTATCCGGCAGAATAGTCGAATCGGACAGAGCTGTGACCTCGGGTAACCGAATTAGTGTTACCCGCAGTAACTGATGGCAGGGTGACCTCAGACACACGAGGCCGGTCGAACCCGGAAAATGACTGCGGGCGGCGAACCCCACATTCGCCGCCCGCAGTCTGCGCCGACCCGCCGCCGCGTGAACAGCGACCGGCCGGCCTCGAAGTCCCGATGAGGATCGACGGCTACGACACCCCCTGCGGCGCCGCAGAATAGCCAATCACTAACCAGGACAAGCAAATTGAAGCACAGTCTTCCGTGAATATAGGTAGTTCGCCCGCGGGCTGTCCAGTCGGCGACAGCGGCGCAGGTCAGACGGGGCTCACCGGCGCGCAAACCCGGCAGTGAGGTTGACCCGCGGGCGGCTCGGCAAACATTTTCTACCCCGCGACACGACAAGGTGGCCGAAAATATCGATTCAGTGTCCGCGGATGTCTTTCTGACCAGCGCCTATACCCAATACTGTCGGGTTATGAATCGTGAGCCGTCCATCCTCATCATCGGCGCCGGGTTCGCCGGGCTCGGCATGGCGCTGGAGTTGCAGCGTCACGGCCTGTCCAATTTCACGATCCTGGAGAAGGCCGCCGACCTGGGCGGCGTCTGGCGCGAGAACACCTATCCGGGCGCGGCCTGCGATGTGCCCTCGCCGCTGTACTCGTGGTCGTTCGAGCCGAAATCCGATTGGCCCCGGCGCTTCTCGCACCAGGCCGATATCCACGGTTACATGCGCGATGTCGCCGAGAAGCAC
This sequence comes from Nocardia sp. NPDC005978, assembly GCF_040614455.1. Lineage (NCBI taxonomy): Bacteria > Bacillati > Actinomycetota > Actinomycetes > Mycobacteriales > Nocardiaceae > Nocardia > Nocardia sp. NPDC005978. The sequence continues at coordinate 139,471 of NZ_JBEXUS010000003.1, read as the reverse complement.
CGGCTGCCCGAAAAGATCGAATTCGGGGTCGAGGTCACCGAGGCGGAATTCGATGAGCGAAACGGCATCTGGCGGGTGCGCACCGCCGACGGCAACACCCATCTCGCCGATATTCTCATTCCGGCGGTCGGCCAGCTCTCGCGCCCGGCGATGCCGAATCTGCCGGGTATCGACAGTTTCACCGGGGCCGCCTTTCACTCCGCGGAGTGGGACCATTCGGTCGACCTGACAGGTAAGCGGGTGGCCTGCATCGGCACCGGAGCCAGTGCCATTCAGTACATTCCGGCGATTCAGCCGCAGGTTCGGCACCTGACGCTGTTCCAGCGTTCGGCCGCCTGGGTGCTGCCGAAATTCGACACCGAGTACACGGCGCTGCATCACACGCTGTTCGAGCGCCTCCCCGTCACCCGGCTCGCCGAGCGGTTCGCGATCTGGAGTTTCTTCGAGGTGCTCGCGCTGGCGCTGACCGATATCCCGGCCATGAAGGCGCCCGTGATCGCCATCGCGGACCGGCACCGCCTGAAGCAGGTGCCCGATGCGGCATTGCGCGCCAAGCTGACTCCCGATTACGCGGCCGGCTGCAAGCGCGGGCTGTTCTCCAACGAGTACTTCCCGGCGCTGGCCCAGCCCAACGTGCACGTGGAGACCACCGCGATCGAGGCGGTGACCCCGACCGGCATTCGCACGGCCGACGGCGTGGAGCATCCGGTGGACGTCATCGTCTACGGCACGGGCTTCAAGGGCACCGAATTCCTTGCGCCCATGCACATCTACGGCCTGGGCGGCCGCAAGCTGACCGATCAGTGGACGCCCGAGGGCGCGCGCGCCTACCTCGGCATGTCGGTGCCCGAGTTCCCGAATCTGTTCATGATGTACGGCCCGAACACCAATGTCGGCTCCGGCTCGATCATCTACATGCTGGAGTCGCAGGCCCGCTACATCCGGCAGGTGGCGCAGTACCTCTCGGGCAAGTCCGGCCGCTATCTCTCCGCGCGCGCCGAGGCGGAGCAGTCCTGGGACGACTGGCTCCAGAAGCGCCTGAAGGACACCCCCTGGAACTTCTGCTCGAGCTGGTATCGCAACGCCTCGGGCCGGATCACCAACAACTGGCCCGGCGCGACGGTGCTGTTCCGTTGGAAGACACGCTCTTTCGATCCGGCGGACTACGAGGAGCAGCGAGCCGACCGCCGCTGAGTCCCCGGCGGCGCCGAACACGACCGCGCCGCCCCGATTCGATGCTGTCCCCCGGACCCGAACCAGGTAGACTCCCCCGGGTCCGGCTCGGTCACCCACCGCACCGGCCAGCCTTCGTAGCTCAGGGGATAGAGCAACCCTCTCCTAAAGGGTAGGTCGCAGGTTCGATTCCTGCCGAGGGCACCACAGCCGACCGAGGCCCCGCCCGATGTCCTAAAGGGCAGGCCACAAGTTCAATTCCCGCCCAGGGCACCTACCACCCTGCTTCGCGCCGCGCGCGGTCACCGACCGGCCGGCGCTCGGAAACTCCAACCGAGCCGCCGCGTAGATAAACACCCCCTACTGGCCGGCGACGTGGACCTCCCGCGGCTACTGCTCAGTCCAGAATATTGGTGTTGTGCAGCGCGGCGATCCACCATGCGCCGGACCGGCGGACCGCCACGAACGTTCCGTGGTTGGCGAACGCGCCGCCGTGGATCGTGGTGTCCTGGCGGAAGTGGGCCACGGCGGTGTCTCGGTCGAGCATCGCCACGCTCAGCATCCGGATCTGCGTTTTCCAGGTCGAGGCCGCGTTGGCCAGGCGCTCGGTGTGATAGGCGAACAGGTCGTCCCAGCCGCGGATCAGGGTGCCGTCGGGGACGACGATCACCGCGTCGCGGGCGAAGGGCCGATCGAGAACCGCGGCCTCCTTGCTGTTGAACCCGTCTTCCAAATGCGTGATGAGCGCGTGCAATTGCGCTCGGTCCTCGGCACTGACGGCGGCGGTGAAAACCTCGGGGCGCTCGGTTGTGGTCATGTCCGAAACGCTATGTGCGAGGCGCGCCGGGTGGCCTCTGTCGAATGACCGGGATTGCCGGGGCAACCGCGATCACGGCGTCGAGCGTGCGCGGATGTGGATCCGTTCGCCTTGGCCGCCGAACAGGCTCAGGATCTCCACCGGGCCCTTGCCGGTCGAGCCGAACCAGTGGGGGTGCTGGGTGTCGAACTCGGCCACCTCGCCGGGGCCGAGGGTGACGTCGTAGTCGCCGAGGACCAGGCGGAGGCGGCCGGTCAGGACGTAGAGCCATTCGTAGCCGGTGTGGGTTCGGGGGAACGGGTCGGACTCGGACTCGGGGATGAAGAGTTTGTAGGCCTTGGGTTCGCCCTGGGTGCGGGAGAGGGGGACTATCACGCGGCCCGCGGTGTGGCGGGGTTCCTGGGGTAGGCGGGGATCGAGGATGCGGGGGGCGGCGACGATGTCGTCCAGGGGGACGGCGAGGGCGGCGGCGATCGGGAGCAGGAGCTCCAAACTCGGTTTGCGGCCGCCGGATTCGAGGCGGGACAGGGTGCTCTTGGAGATGCCGGTCAGGCGGTTCAGGTCGGCGAGCGAGAGGTCTTTGCTTTCGCGCAGGCGGCGCAGGCGCAGGCCGACCTGGGCGAGGGTGGCGGCGAGGGCGGGGTGATTCTCCACCGCGTCCAGTAGACGTGAGCGTCCCTGTTTCGGCAACGATTCATTGCCGGTCCGTGCGGGGCGCAGCACGCTCCGAGGTATGAGTTCGAGTATCGAGACGGGTGTCGGCACGGCCGCCCCGCAGGCCGGCGGCCGGTTGCCCGCCGGGGTGTATCTGCTGGCCTTCAGTCTTTTCGCGATGGGCAGCGCGGAGTTTCTGCTCGCCGGGGTGCTGCCGGCGGTGGCCGCCGACGTCGGGGTCGGGCTGGCCACGGTCGGCGGATTGATCACCGCGTTCGCGATCGGCGTCGTGGTGGGCGGGCCGCCGTTCGCGGTGGTGAGTCTGCGGTGGCCGCGGCGCACCGCACTGGTGTTGTCGCAGTTGGTGTTCGCGGCGAGCATCGCGGCGGGACTGCTCGTCGGCACGTATCCGGCCCTGCTGATCACGCGATTCGTCGCGGGCCTCGCGTACGCCGGATTCTTCGCGGTGGCCGCGGTGACGGCGGTCGGGCTGGTGTCCCCGGATCGGGCGGCCCGGGCGTCGGGGGTGGTGATCAGCGGGTTGAGCCTGGCCATGATTCTGGGCGGTCCGGCGGGCACCTTCATCGGCTATCGCACCGGCTGGCAGGGCGGGTTCTGGCTGGTGGTGGCGCTGACCGTGGTGGCGGCCGCCGCCGTCGCGCTCCTGTTGCCGCCGACCGCGGGGGCGGCCGAGCCGAGTATCGGGCGTGAGCTCGCCGCCATGCGACGGCCCGGGCTCTGGCTCGTCTACGCGGTCACCCTGCTGAGCACCGCGGCGTACATGATCACCTTCAACTATCTGGCCGAGTTGCTGACAACCGTCACCGGCATCGAGAACGATTGGCTCGCACCGATTCTGGTGCTGTTCGGGATCGGCGCGTACGTCGGCCTGGCCATCGGCGGCCGGATCGCCGATCGCCGTCCGCATCGTGCGCTGCTGGCCGGTGCGGCCGGAATCGCGCTGTGCTCGGCGCTGATCGCGGTGTTCGCCGGGCAGGCGATCACCGTGGTTCCGCTCGTCGCGCTGCTCGGCATCGCGGGCTTCGTGCTGAATCCCGCGATCTACGGCCGCGTCTTCACCGTGGCCGCCGATGCCCCGACCCTGGCGGGCGCGACCACGGTCTCGGCCTTCCAGCTCGGAATCGCCCTGGTGCCGATCATCGCCGGGGTCGCGCTCGACGCGGGCGCGAGCATTTCCGCCGTTCCGTGGCTGGGCGCGGGCCTGGCCCTGCTCTGCGTCCCGGTCGTGCTGCTGGAACGATCCCGCGCGTGAAGAGTCTTCCGGTATTCAGATTCCATGGGTATCTTGATACCCATGGCACGGATGAACCGGGCGGAGAGCCGAGCCCACACCCGTAACGCGCTGGTCCGGGCGGCCCGCGACCTCTTCGTGGCCGAAGGGCCGGCGAATACCTCGCTGGCCCGGGTGGCCGAAGCGGCCGGGTACTCGAAAGGTGCGGTGTACTCGAATTTTCAGAGCAAGAACGAGCTCTGCCTGGAGGTTCTCGAACTGATCCACGCCGAGAACGCACAACGCGCCGAAGCCGCCGCCGCGACCGTGACCGCCGGGAGCCGGGCACCCGCCCAACCGGCGGCCGAGGGGTTGAAAGATTTTCAAACTCCCCCGCAGCCCACCGTTGAAGATCTTTCAACCGGCCGCGGCGGTGCGCGGACCGCGCTGCTGGCGGCCGCCGTCGACATCTTCACCGCGCAGCGCTTCGACGAGGTCTCCACCACCGAGATCGCCCGCCGCGCCGGCGTCGCCATCGGCCTGATCACCTATCACTTCGGCGGCAAGCGCGGCCTGTACCTGGCCGCGGCCGAGGCGGTGGCGACGGAGTTCTGGGAGAGCCTGCGGGCGATGCGCGGTCCGGCCGTCCCGCGCCTGGTGCGCGGCCTCGACCTGTACTTCGACCATGCCGAGCGCTACCTGGGCTCGCCGCTGGCCCCCACCGCCCGCGCCACCGATCCGGAATTGCGCGCCATTCACGAGCGGTACTTCGACCAGCTGGTGAACGGTCTGCTGCAGGAGGTCTCCGGCGGACCCGGCACCGCGCTCATTCGCGCCTCGGTGGCGGGCTGGCTCGGTTTCGTCGAGGGCGTTGTCGCGGAGTGGCTGCGCACCCGCGAGCTCACCCGCGAGCAGGTGCGAGAACTGCTGCTGGCCAACTTCTTCGGCACCGCCCAGGCCGTGCTGTCCATGGACCCGGGCACGCCCCTGTCCTCGCGCGCGATCACCGCGCTGTTCGATCACTCCCGCCCCGGCCACTCCCCCACCGCACACGCACTCGACGACGAGACGGAGCACGACAGATGACCACATCGCTCGACACCGGGCCGACCAACAGACTCGCGGCGGGCCCGCTCGGCCGCGGCATCGCCTGGCTGATCGGCCCGCGCGGCCTGCGGAATCCGGACCGGTTGCGCCGCGAGGTGGACGGCAAGATCGCCGTCGTGACGGGCGCGTCCTACGGCCTCGGCGAAGCCACCGCGCGCATGCTCGCCGCGGCGGGCGCGACGGTGGTGCTGGGCGCGCGCTCGGCCGATCAGCTCGATCTGATCGTGGCCGAGATCAAGGAGGCGGGCGGCAGCGCGGTCGCGATCCCGCTCGACCTGGCATCGGAGGATTCCGTCAATTCCTTTGCCGGACAAGTGCTCACGCAGTTCGGCCGGGTCGACTACCTGGTGCACAACGCGGGCAAATCACTGCGTCGTTCGATCCACCTGTCCTACGACCGGCCGAAGGATCTGGCCGCCACCACCGCCGCGAACTACATCGGCCCGATGCGGCTGACCCTCGCGCTGCTGCCGGGCATGCGCGAGCGCGGATCCGGTCACATCGTGAATGTCTCGACCGTGGGCGTGCTGTTCCCGGTGGCCCCGAAATGGGGGTTCTATCTCTCCTCCAAGGCCGCGTTCGACATCTGGATGCGCGCGGTCGGCATGGAGGCCCGCCCCGACGGCGTCACGCTGACCACCCTCTACGCGGGCGCGATGTTCACCCGCATGAGCGCGCCCAGCGGCTGGATCTCCGCGCTCCCCGGGCATTCCGCGCGCGAGGCCGGGTACATCATCGCCCGGGCCGTGGTGCGCAAGCCGCGCACGCTGACCCCCGCCTACGGCCGGCCGAGCGCGGTGCTGGCGGCGCTGCTGCAGAATCCGCTCGAGATCGGGGCCGGCCTGCTGTACCGCTTCCTCGGCGACACCCGGGCCTCGCTGGCCGTGATCAAGGGGGACGGCAATGCCGCATGACACCAAGGGTTTCCGCTGGCGGGACGCGGCGCTGCCGCTGCTTGCCTCGGGTGCGCTGACGCCGGTCGGCCCGGTCACCGCGGTCCGGATCGGCGCCGCGCTGCGGCGGTACGGCCCCTCGCTGGCGACGGTGCTGGCCATCTCGGCCGCCCGGCACGCCGATCGCACCGCGATCATCGACGAGCGCGGCGCGGTCACCTACGGGACCCTGCAGCGGCGCGCAGAGGCCGTCGCCGCGGCTCTGCACGCGCTGCACCCCGGCGCGAAAACCCTTGCGGTGCTGTGCCGCAATCATCGCGGCTTCATCGAGGCGACCGTGGCCGGAGCGCAGCTCGGGTGCGAGCTGGTCTTCCTCAACACCGATCTGCCCGCCGCTCAGCTCGCGCAGATTCTGGACCGGCACCGTCCGGACATCCTGGTGCACGACGCGGAGTACGAGACCGCCATCGCCGCGACCGGGTTCGCGGGTACTCGCCTGTGCGCGGATGGCGGCACGGCCGAGCCGAGCCTGGATTCGCTCGCTCGGCAGTCGCATCCGGCTGCGCCGCGCGTGCGGGTACCGGTGAAGATCACCCTGCTGACCTCCGGCACCACCGGTCTGGCCAAGGGCGTTTCCCGCCCGATCAGTCAGCGCGTACTGCTGGAGATGGTGGCGACCTCGATGTCCGCCACCCGCTTCGGCACCCGTGATGTCCTGGTGCTCGCACCGCCCTTCTTCCACGGGTTCGGCCTCGCCCTGCTGACCGGAGCGCTGGCGCTGGGCGCGACGGTGATCACGCGCACCCGCTTCGACCCCGAAGTCGCCCTGGGCGATATCGAGCGGCACCGGGCGACGGTCTTCGTCGGCGTCCCGGTCATGATCCAGCGTCTGATGGCGGTGCCCGAGCAGCGCCGCCGCGAGTTCCGCACCGATTCACTGCGTTTGGCGGTGACGGGAGCGGCTCCCATCGCACCGGTGACGATTTCGAGGTTCCTGGCCGCCTTCGGCCCGATCCTGGTCAACGGCTACGGGTCCACCGAGGCGGGGGTGGTGTCCATCGCCACCGCCGACGATCTGCTGTTCTCACCCAAGACCGCCGGACGGCCCGCCATCGGGGTCTCGGTGCGCGTCCTGCGCGCCGACCGCACGCCCGCCGCGACCGGGGAGACCGGAACCATCTTCGTGCGCGGCGGCCTCGGCTATCACGGCTATGTGGCGGAAGCGAATTCGCCGGCCCCGGCCAAGGAGATCGTCGACGGCCACGTGAACACCGGCGATATGGGCCACCTCGACGCCGACGGCCGCGTGTACGTGGACGGCCGTGACGACGACATGATCGTCTCCGGTGGCGAGAACATCTATCCCAAGGAGGTGGAAGACGTGCTGGCCGACCATCCGGCGATCGGCGACACCGTCGTGATCGGCGTTCCCAGTGCGGAATTCGGTCAGGTGCTGCGCGCCTACGTGGTGCCCGCGGCCGGTCACGCGGCGCCCGGGGACGACGAGCTCAAGGCTCATATTCGCGCCCGGCTCGAGCGCTACAAGGTCCCCAAGGAGTTCCGCGCGCTGGACCGGATTCCGCGCAATCCGAGTGGCAAGGTGCTGCGCAAGCAGCTCGACGCCCGGCCGAGCGACCTCACGAACTGACCGAAGATCCTGTGCCCCGGCATTTTCCAGCGGCCGGGGCATCGGGTTGCGAACAGCCCGCCGCGTGGAATCGTGCCCGGGGCAGCGCGACTCGGTGTACGGCACATCCTCCCCGGCCGGCGCGCTGTCGCCGGGCCACCTACTTCGCCGGGAACGCCCCCTCGGCGCCGCCGACGTCCACGACCTGCCAGCCCTGCGCCGCGTCCACGCTGACGGTGTAGGTGGCCGTGGTCTGAACCCCGTCGGGGTTCTGCGCGCTCTTGGAGGTGACGTTCACGAAGACGTTCACCCTGTACAGCTCCCCCTGTGTATCAGCGACTTTCGCGGCAAGGGGTGCGGCGGTCGATGTCCATTGGAGCGGGACCAGGATCTCCTGGAGTTTGCCCGCGGTGGCGTCGAACTTGCCGGCCAGCTGCGGCGAGGTGTTGGCCTTGAGCTTGCCCACCCAGGCGTCGGCCTGCCGGTAGTCGATGGTCGCCGCACCGACCGCGTAGTCGGTGGCGACCTGTTCGGCCCGGCGCTCCGCGCTCCGGGCGGCGTCCGCCGCGCTCAGGTCGGAGCGGGCAGACAGCCACAGTGTCGTGGTCGTTCCGGCGACCGCCGCCGCGGTCAGCAGTGCGACCCCGGTGACCAGGGTGGAACGGCGTATCGAGACGGTGCCGCTGATCGGCCGTGCAGGTGGCTTGTCCAGGCGCGCTTGGCTCTCCGATGCCGTTGCGCTGCCCGATGTCTCGTCGCTCATGGGTGTCCTCGAACCTCTAGTTGACGGTGACCCGGAGCCGGATCGCGCCGTCGGGCGCGGTGGCGGCCAGGGCCTGGCTGATCAGCGCGCCGATATCGATGCGCGGGGCGGCGGCGGAGCTCTCGGCCAAGGGCCGCAGCACCGGAATCAAGGGCTGGAGTTCGGGGCCCGCCTTGTCGATCCAGGCGGTGAGCCGGTCCAGGAACGGCACCAGGCCCTGGCCCTCGAGGTACATGGCCGGGGTGTCGCCGGTACGCACCAGACGTTCCACGGCCCTGGCGATCTCGTCGACGCGCTGCCCGAACTCCACGAAATCCGGTGCGGCGGCGGTGAACGCGGGACCGGTCCAGGCCGTGTCCGGGACCATCGACTGCAGATCGGTGAGCATGGACGCGATCTGCGGGGACCGGGTCAGCACGGTGGCGGCGAGCAAATCGGTGGCGCGCGCGAGATCCGGCACCACGGCCTCGGTGCCCGCCAATGCCGTTCCGGCGGTGCCGATCAGGGATTCGATGGCGCGGGGATCGAGCTGGTTCATGACCTGGGTGACCACCCGGGCCACCTCGGGAATCGACGGCGGAACGCGCACGGCCTCGGTGCGCACCCGATCGCCGTCGACCAGGTGCGGTCCGTCCTCGGTATCGGGCACGAACTCGAGATAGGGCTCGCCGAGCGCGGACAGGGTTTCGATGGTCACCGTGCTGTCGACCGCGATCGGTCGTTCGGGTTCGACCTCGAGCCCGACCTCGATGCCCGCGGCCGCGCGCCGCAGCGAGGTGACCTCACCGACCTTCACCCCGAGCAGCAGCACCGGCGAACCCACCTGCAGCCCGGCTGTTTCCGGCAGCGCCATGGCGACCCGGATCGGTTCGGACAGCGGGTCGGCGCGCAGCACACCGAAACTCAGGTAGGCCACGCAGACCGCGCAGATGACGGCGATCCCGCCGAGGGAGAACACGTTGCCCGCCTTCATCGCACGGCTCCGATCATGCGCAGGGCGTCGAGCATGTGCTCGATCTGTTCGTCGGTGCCCGGGGTCTCCCCCGCACCGGTGATCCGCGCGGCGGTGATGTTCGCCTTCGGGCCGTGCTCGACCCACGGAATGATTTTGTCGCGAATCAGGGCGACCAGGGCGTTGAGATTGGACGGCGCGTTCAGATCCAGTGGCCGCCCGGTCAGGGCCAGCGGCACGAACGCGGCCGCCGCCGCGTCACCGGATTGCGCGAGCGGAGCCAGCCAGGCCAGCGAGTGCGCGACGTCACCGAGCGCGCCCAGCACGCCGACCACACCGACGATGGAGGTCACCGAATCCGACACCTGCCGCACCCCGTCATCGGTGAGCAGTTCCGCCAGTTCGTCGCCGTTGGCGCGCACGCTCGCCGCGGTGCCGCCGAGCCCGTTCAGCAGGGATTCGACCTGCGCGAGATTCGCCGCGAGATCGATGGCGTCGCCGCCGACCACCTGCGCGATCCGGGCCGTTTGCGCGGGGTCCTCGGGCAGCACGGCGTTGAACCGGTTGACGATCTCCTGCATCCGATTGATCGCACCGCCCTGCACGAACGTCGCCATACCCGCGAGGGTGTCCTCGATCTGAATCGGCGGCCGGGTCTGCCGCAGCGGAATGGTGCCGCCCGCGCCGAGCAGCTCGCCGAACCCGTCCGGCGGCGTGGTCAGGGCGAGGTGGATATCGCCGAGCACCGTGTCCTGCCGCAGGTCGGCGGTGGTCGTGACGGGCAGGCGCACCGATTCGCTGATGCTCGCGCGCACCACCACGTAGCCGCCGTGCCCGCCGGGTTCCGCCGATTCGTGCACCGTGACGTCCTCGACCGTCCCGATGCGCACGCCGTTCGCGAAGATCTTGGCCCGCATGGGCAGATTCAGCGCGTTGCTGAACTCGATGCCGATCTCGTACGCGGGCCCGGAGACCTCGGTGCCCGGGATGGGCACGGCGGCCGGATCGAACGCGCACCCCCCGAGCAGCAGCGTGGTGGCCGCCAGCCCGGCCAGGGCGCGCCCGGTCCCGGCCCGCCACCGGCCGGCGGATCCGGTCGCCGTGGACCTGATCATCCGACGCCGGACGATCGAACGCCGCGTCATCGCGCACCCGCCATTTCCAGCACCAGCTGCACGAGTCGAAGGTCCACCAGGCCGTTCGCCGCACCCGCGCAGGTGCCGGCGGTGACCGCGTTCACCGCAGCGCAGACCTGCTCCGCCTGCGGCTGCGGAATCGCGAAACGAGGTGGCCGATAGGAGATTCCGGTGGCATCGGGCCGCAGATCGGTGACGGCGGCGAACGCGCCGGTCAGCACGGGAGCGGTACCGATGAGGTCACGCAGCGTATTCGCGTGTGCCCCGATGAATTCGGCCAGCGGCACGGTGGAGTCGAGCACCCGGAAGATGGGATCCCCGAACAGCGTGGTGATGTCGTTGAGCATCGGCAGCACCCGCTGGAAGCCATCGATGATCTCGACCGTGCGGCTGAACAATTCGTTGTTCACCTGGCCCAGTACCGAACTCAGCCGCACCAGCATGGATTTGATGTCGCCCCAGTTCCCGGCGATGCTGCGCGAGAGGGCCGACAGCGAGTCGATCACGCCGGCGAGGTGACCGATGGCGGCGTCGGGCGAATTCAGCGCGGTGCCGAGTTTCCGAATGATCTCGTTGAGCTGCGGCCCGGTGCCCGTGGTCGCCGCGTCCAGGACGGCCACACCCCGCCGCAGCGCCTCCGGGCTCTCGCCGTCGGGACCCAGTGTCTGCCTGGACAGTTCGGCGAGCGCGCCGAGGGTCTCGGTCATGCTCTTGGGGGTCAGCGTCTTGGTGATGCACTGCGAACCGTCCCGGCGCGGCCCGCCCGGGTCGGGGCTCAACAGCGCCAGCGCGCGGTCCGCGATGATGGTCGGCGACACGGTCGTGGCCGAAATATCGCCCGCGAGTGCGTAGTCCGCGTCCACGTCGAAGTCCACCCGTACGGTGCGCCCCCGGGGTTCCACCGAACGCACGGTGCCGATGGGTACGCCCCGCATGGTGACCTCGTTGCCGGGGTACAGCCCGATACCGTCGGACATGATGGCGCAGTACGCGTTCTGCGCGCGCAGCGGCTGGACGATGATCAGGTAGCCCACCACCGCGAGCACCGCCACCGCGAGCGCGCCCACGGCCGACATGAATCCGCGCGAGCCGAGAAGTCGGATGATCATCGGCAGTCCCTGCCCCGCACCGGAACACAGAACTCGCCGAACGCGGCCGGGTCTATCGCGGCCTGGGCGTCCAGAACCACCTCGGACCGGTCGACGGTGACGCCGGGTTCGGCTGTGGTCAGTGCGCGCAACTGTCCGGCCAGCGCCTGCACCGCGCCCAGCAGTGGCTCCAGTTGCGCACCGAGCCTGTCCAATTCGGGGACCACGGCGGCGATCCGCTCGGCCATCGGTTTCAGGGTTCCCTCCCAGGCCGGTTGCACTCCGGCGAGCCGGCCGACGACCCGGTTCAGCGTCTCCACGGCGAGGCGCACTTCGGTGCGCTTGTCGCCGAGCACCGTTTCGAGCACGTTGACCTTGTCCACCAGTCGCTTCAGTTCACCGCGGGCGGTGACGAGTCCCCGCAGGTATTCGTCCGAGATGGAGATCGCCTTCGACACATCGGAGCGCTGCTGGGTGAGGACGTCGACGAAATTCTCGACGCCGTCGAGCATCCGGCGCAGCCCGTCCGGCGCGGTGGTCAGTGCCCCGGCCAGGGCATCGAGATTGCCGCGCAACGTCGCGCCGTCGACGCCGCGGATCGGCGCGGCCGCGTCCTGAAAGGCTTCCGCGAGACTGTAGGGCAGCCGCACTCGATCGGCCGGAATGCGCTCCGAGCCCAATGCGGTTGTCCCGGCGGGGAACAGCGCCACGTAGTGGCCCCCGACGACGGTGAGCATCCGGATGTCGAGGGAGGTTTCGCGGCCCAGGAACACGGCGCTGTCGACCGTGAACGTCATGAGCACGCGGTCGGGCCGCAGTTCCAGGCTTTCGACCTTGCCGACGGAGATGCCGGCCAGGCGGACGTCGTCTCCGGCCCGCACCGACTGCGCCTCGGTCAATTCGGCGGTGTACGTGTGCTTTCCGAAGGGCACGGCGTACAGCACCGCGACCGCGGCGAGCGCTATGACGACCGCGAGCGCGCCGAACAGGCCGCGCCGGGTTTCCCAGCGGCGCTGGGCGGCCGCGTCGCGCGGGCTGTCGTCCCGGCGGAATCGGTTCCGCACACCGGCGGGAATCCTCAGCGACGGCATATCGTCACCTGCTGTCCGGCAACGAGGATGGCCAGCGGCGCGGGGATGTCCGCGGCGCCGCGGCCGCATTCGGCAGCACCGCCACCGGGCAGCGTGGCGCTGAGACCGGCCACGACGCCGGGCAGCCTGCTCAACATGTCGAGGATGTCCTGTGGATTCGGGAACGCCGTGCGCAGCAGGGCGTCCAGATCGGGATTCCGCTGTTCGGTGAGGCCGGCCGTGGCGAGCAGCCGGTCGATGGGATCGAGCACCGGCGGGGCGGTGAGGGCGAAGTCGATCAGGCCGTCGATCTTGACCTGCAGGGATTCGAAGACATCGGAGAGCTTGGCGAGCAGTGTCACCAATTGCGGTGAGCGACCGCCGATGCGGTCGGAGATCTCCGCGAGATTGCGCACCAGCGTGGAGATCACGGCCTGCCGATCGGACACGTAGGAACTGAGCTGACCGATCGCGTCGAGCGCGGGGCCGATGCCGCTGCCGTTGCCGTCGATGACCGCCAGCATGCTCTCACCGAACCGGTTGAGCGCCTCCGGGGAGAGCGTGGACAGCACCGGTTCGAGCCCGTTGAACAGGCTCGTCACGTCGTAGGACGGCACCGTGCGATCGGTGCCGACATCGGTACCCGGGGAGGTTCGGGTACCCGGGGTTGCGGCCTGCTGAATGTCCACGTACCGCTGGCCGGTCAGGTTCTGGTAGCGGATGGCGAACCTGCTGTTGTCGTAGATCGCGGAGTCGTTCTCGACGTCGAGCTCCACCGCGGCCAGGTTCCCTTGCAGGCGAATAGTTTTCACCTTTCCGACCTGCACGCCGTACATGCGGACGTCGTCGCCCGTCTTGAGCCCGTTGGCGTCGGTGAACAGGGCCTGGAACTGGGTCGTCTCCCCCGCCACCGGCCGGCGGATGGCGGTGACGATCAGCGCCAGCACCACGAGCATGGCGGCCGCGAACACCAGGAGTCGCCAGCCCGCGCGCCACGCCGTATTCATCGTGCCTCCCCGGCGACGCCCAGCGGAACCGCCAGGGCCGGAACCAGTCTCAGATCCAGATCCACGTTCAGGACCGGGCCCGCCCCGGTATCGGGCATGGCCGCGCGCAGGCTGTCCAGTAGTGCGCGCAGTTCGGCGCCGGCTCGCTGCGGGTCCGGCACCATCCCGGCAGCATGGGACAGGATCGGAGCGAGCATGCCCGCGTACTCCGAGAACTGATCACCGGCGTGGTAGAGGGTGTTCTGCAGCGCGGGGAACAACCGCTGCACCACCATGTCGATGGTGGCGTCGAACTTCGTTCTGTCGGTACGCAATACGTCGATGCGGTACACCTGCCCGATCACGTCCACGAGCGCGTCCGCGAAGACGCCGACCCCGTCCAGCGTGGACCCGTAGGCCCCGAACTGCTCGGACAGCGGCACGGTGCGGGTGTCCGCGACCGTGCGGGCCAGCACGACCATCGACTGCAGCAGCGGGGTGAAAGCGCCCACGTCACTGGCGATTCGCGCGAGCACACTCGACAGCTGCGGGGTGAGAACATCATTGGTCACCTGCGACAGCGAGCGCAGCAGACTGCCCATGGTGGCGTCGTACGCTTTGGCCGCGGCCGGACCGGTCAGATCGATCACCGCGCGCGCCCGCAGCGGCGCACCGCCCGCGCCCCGGCGCAGGTCGATCTCGCTGATGCCGAACAGGTTCGCGGCGGCGTAGTCGACCAGCATGCTGTCGTCCAGCGCCCGTGCGGCCTCGGGGTCCAGTCGCAGCCGAATGTATTGCGTACCGAGCTCTCCGGGCTCGATATCGTCCACCGTGCCCGCGGCGAGCCCGTCCAGCCGGACGTCGATGCCGGGCCGAATACCTTCGCCGATCCGCTCGGTCCGCAGGGTGACCGGCACCCGGTCGGGTTCGCGCAGACCCGAGGTCACCGTCCAAGCGACCACGATGGCCGTCACGACGACGGTGATCACGGCCCCCGCCGAGAGCGCTTGTTTCCTGTCGACCTGTACGCCAGGCATTCCGTAGTGCGGCATATCCCTATCCCGTGAAACTGATGGCCGCGTTGAATCCCCACAGCGCGATGGAGAGCACCATGTCGATCGCGATGATGGCGACGAAGCTCGCGCGGACCGCCCGGCCCGAGGCGATGCCGACGCCTTCCGGGCCGCCGACGGCGAAAAACCCCTGATAGCAATGGATCAGAATGACGGCGGTGCTGAAGATGGCGACCTTGGCGACCGCCGCGAGCATGTCGAATCCGGAGATGAACTGAAAGAAGTAGTGGTCGTAGACGCCGGCGGGCTGCCCGTGCACCAGGGTGATCAGCCCCCGGCAGGCGAGGTAGCTCAGCACGAGGGCGACCAGGAAGGTCGGCACGATGGCGACCACCCCGGCGATCACCCGGGTCGTTACCACGAAGGGCACCGACCGCAGGCCGAGCGATTCCAGCGCGTCGATCTCCTCCGAGATGCGCATGGAACCGATCTCGGCGGTCATGCGGCACCCGGCCTGGGCGGCGAATCCGATCGCCGCGGCGATGGGGGCGAGTTCGCGGGTGGTCGCGAAGGCCGAGACCACGCCGGTCACCGGCCCGAGGCCCAGCATGTTCAGCGTCGCGAAGGACTCCACGCCGACCGAGGCGCCCATGGCCAGCCCGAGCACGATCATCATGGGCACGGTCCCGCCGCCCACGATCACCGAGCCGCGGCCCCAGGTCATATTGGTGATCGCCCGCAGCGTCTCGGCGCGATAGTGCATGAGCGCCAAGGGAACAGCGGAGAGCACCTGCCAGGTGAAACCCGCCGCGAAGCCCAGCGATTCGAACGGGCGCAGCACACCGCGCGGGCCGGGCAGCCGGTAGGTCCAGGCCAGCGCGCGCGGCTTGTACGGCGCGGCCATCACGCGAGCCTGGTCGGCAGGAACATCGCGGTGAGCTGGGTGATGGCGAGGTTCACCACCACGATGGAGACCACGGACAGCACCACCGCGGCATTGACCGCGTCGGCCACGCCCCGGGGTCCGCCCCGGGCCTCGAGCCCGCGCTGGCAGGCCACGATCACCACCAGGAAGCCGAAGACCAGCGCCTTGATCAGCGAGACCCAGACGTCGGCGGTGGTGGTGAACGAACCGAAGGTCGCCCAGTAGCTGCCCGGGGTGACGCCCTGCCCGCCGATGGCCACGACGTATCCGGCGAGCACGCCGATGAAGATGATCAGGATGTTGAGCAGCGGCGCGACCAGCAGCATGGCCGCCATGCGGGGCACGACCAGACGCTGAATCGGGTTGATGCCCATGGTTTTCAGCGCGTCGATCTCCTCGCGGATGGTGCGCGCACCCAGGTCCGCGGCGATGGCCGCCGCGCCCGCGCCGCCGAGCAGGAAGCCGGTGGCCATGGGCGCGCCCTGTTTGATCACGCCGAGGCCGCCGGTCGCGCCGAGCAGCGAATCCGCACCGAGCGTGTGGATCAGATTGCCGACCTGCACCGAGACGATGACGCCGAAGGGAATCGCCATCAGCAATCCGGGCAGCGCGGTCACGGTGATCAGCCGCCAGGCCTGAATGATCGTCTCGCGCCACTGGAATCGGTTGCGCGCCATATCGCCGAACGCGACAGTGATCGACTCCTCGGCCATTCCGACGGCTCGACCGAAGGTGCGAATCGCGTCCACAACCGTTTCAGCGAAATTCTGGCGAACCACCGATCTCATGGTTCGCGGACTCGAGGCCCCGGCATTCCGAATCTCCCCCGCGCCGACCTCGACTACCACCCTGCGGCATCCTTCCCCTGGCCCGAATGCGACGGCCCGAAAAATCCGGACCGGTGTTCGAATCTAGGGCGGGCGCGTGAGGAGTGTCACTGCACGGATAGCAGAAGATCCCGATCGGTTTTTGTCTCCCGAGTGCAAGACAACTGTCCAGCGGCGATGTTCTTCAGGAAACTTGCCGCAAACTCTGTCGCCGGTGACAATTTGGCGATGGTCGCCGTACGCCCCGAGCTCGATCTCGACTCCGCCCTCTTCCAGCGTTTCACCGCGCTGCTGCCCACCGCGGCGGAGGAACTGTTCGGGGCATCACTGGCCACCATGCCGGAGGTGGCCGAACTTCCGGACGATCACTTCACCCCGCACGTGCTGCCCGCCATCGTGGCGACCATGACCGGATTCCTGCACTCGCTACAGGAACAGCGTCCCTTCAGCGTCGCCGAGATCTCGGACCACATGACGCCGGTGATCCAGCGCCACGTCGAAGAGCGCATTCCGGTGCGCGCGCTCATCGACGCCTTCTTCGGCGGCGCGCGCCGGCTGTGGACCATGGCGCTGGAACTGGCCGAGCCCGAGGATCTTCCGGACCTGGTCGCGTTCTCACTCACGCTGTTCGACCTGCTGAACAATCTCACCCTGGCCATGGCCGACGACTACCTGGCGGTCGAGCAGTCGTTCACGGGCATCGAACGCGACGCCCGGCGGGCACTGTGCGCGGCACTGCTGCGGGGTGCGGACGTCGGCGAGCTCGCCGTCAGCGCGGACCTGACCCCCGCCGCGGAGTACGACGTGCTCGCCATCCGCGTCCGCTCGGCGGCCCACGCCGAACCGCTCGCCGGGCACGCCATGGCCCGCCGCCGGCTGCGCCTGGTGCAGAACGCGCTCGACGATCTCGTGGGCACCAGCGCGCTGCACACCTTCGACGGCAGCTCCGGCATCGCCCTGCTGCCGGTCCGTTCCGACGGCGGCCGGGCCAGGTACCTGCGGCTGGCCACGATGCTCACCCAGCAACTCGGGACCGCGGTGCTGCTCGTACCGTGGCCCCGGGTCGCCACCGCCGAACTGCCGGAACCCGCGCGGCAGGCCGCCGAACTCGCGGAGCTGGCCGCCATGCTGGAACGCCCGGGCGGGGTCTACGAATTGGACGATCTACTGCTGGAATTCCAGTTGACGCGGCCCGGCCCCGCCCGGGACCGGCTCGCCGACCGCATCGCGCCGCTGCTCGATCATCCGCATCTGCTGGAATCGCTGGACGCCCACATCCGATTCGGCGCCGATCGCAAAGCGGCGGCGGCGGAAGTGCACGTGCATCCCAACACCTTCAGCTACCGTTTGCGCCGCGTGGCCGAGCTGACGGGCATCGATCCGGCCGATCCCGGGGGCTCCCGCCTGATCGCCGCGGCCCTGATCATCCACCGGCTCTATCCGGCGGAGAGCCCTGCGCGCGTGGACAATACACCCGTCGAGCGCCTTGTTTCCGGAGACTAATCGGCCCGCGCGCTTTCTCCTCTCGGTGCAGTGACGCGCCCGTCCTGGACTGCCAATACTGATGATTCGGCCGCGGCGACAGGTCGTGTCCACCGGTGCCCGGAGACTATCCGGGCACCGGCCGGGCGCCTCCTGCCGACACCGGCCCCGGTCCCGCCGGCGGTGCATCCTCGGCGGAACCGCGACGACGGCGCACCGGCGCGCCGCCGTTTCGCAGCAGAGGGAGGCAGGGGCATGGGCTCCGAATTCATGGACGCGGCAGCGGCGTTCGCGCGCACCGATTTCGACGGGGTGAGTCGACAGGGTCGGATGGTGCACGCGTTCGTGCGCGGCACCGTCAAACCCGTCATCAACGTGTGGTCGCGCGGTCCACAGCGGCGCTGGCCCTACCCGGCTGTCGATCAGCTCGGCCGTGTGCTGCCGCCGGTGCGCGGGGTGAAACGCGAAATCCGTTCGCTCCCGCACTGTTCCGCAACGCTGACCACCCCGGCACGACGCGTGGGCGGGCGGTTCGTCGTCTACGCGCACGGTGGCGCGTTCCTGGTCGGGGGTCGTCAACTGCATCGGCACATGGTCGGTCGCCTGGCGACGCTGCTCGGCGCGCAGATGCTGAGCGTGCAGTACCGGAAACTGCCCCGGCACACCATCGCCGACGCGGTCTCGGACTGCGTCGACGCGTACCGGCACGCCCTGGATTCGGGAGCGGACCCTGCGGAAATCGTGGTGATGGGCGATTCCGCGGGCGGCTATCTGACCATGATGACCGCCATCGAGATCAAGCGCCGAGGGCTGCCCGCGCCCGCCGCGCTGGTGGCCATGGCACCCCTGGCGGACTGGGATTTCACCGCCAAACTGGCAGCGCCGTCGGCGGCCACCTGCGCGGTGTTCCCCTCCGCCATGGTGCCGATCTTCGGCGAGTTCGTGCGCGCGGCCGTTCGCGACACGGCGCTGGAGTCACCCGCGCATTGCGACCTGACCGGGTTGCCGCCGACGCTGATTCAGGCCAGCCGCGACGAAATGGTCTATCCCGACGCGGTTCTGCTCGCCGAGCGTCTCGGCGCCCACGGTGTGCACACCGAACTGCAGACCTGGCCCGGTCAGGTGCACGTGTTCCAGGCGGCATCCGGTTTCGTCCCGGAGGCCACCCGCGCGCTCGGCGAGATCGCCGGTTTCGTCGACCGCATGCTCGCCGGGCCGCGGTTGTCCCGCACGGCCTGAGCGAGAACCGCATTGCCCGAGCATCATTCATCGCACCACCGTGCGATCAACCCGACAGGAGCATCGCCCGAATGACGGACCCCAGGGCCGAGCTGTACACCGAACTCGGGGGTGAGCCGCGCACCGTACTGGACGCGCTCACCGACCGGGAGGCCGAACTCCTGCTGCGCCACCTGCGGCAGGCCCGGACCGATCAGCACGAAAGCCTGTTCCAGGCGATGGATTCGGCCCTGGGGGTGCTGCCCGCGCTGCTGCGCAGGCCCGCCCGCTCGATTCTGTTCGGAAAGTGAGCACGATGACCGACCTGGTGACCCGTGGCCAGCTCGACCTGCTGGCCCAGACCGTGGCCGCCCCGGCGGCCGAGCTGGAATCGCTGGCCCGGCTGGGCGCGGACGACATTCGCGCACTGCGCGAACGGATTTCGGCGCTGCTGTACGACGCGCACGCCGACACCTTCGCGCGGGTGTCGAAGCTGGCCCCGTTGATTCCGAATGCGCTGGCCGCCAAGGTGGCGCTCAAGGCGGTGCCACCGGAGGTCGCCGGTCGCGCGGGCGGCGCGATCGGCATCGACCACCCCGATCGCGCGGCGGGGCTGCTCGGCGCGCTGACCACGACCTATATGGCCGATGCCGCGCCGTTCCTGGATCCGCGCGCCATCGCGGTCCTCGCACCGCGCATCCCGGCCGCGGTGCTCATTCCGGCCGCGAACGAACTGCTCGCCCGGCGGGACTACGTGACCGCCGCGAGCTTTCTGGACCACGCGCCCGACGAGCTGATCGCGGACTTCGAGCGCGGCATCGACGACGACGCCGGGCTGCTGCGCACGGCCGCGCTCAGCTCGTCCGCCGAGCGGCTCGCGCATGTGATCCGGCTGCTGCCGCCCGGACGCCGCGACCGGATTCTGCGCGCGGCGACCTCCGGCGACACGGCGACGGCACTGGCCGGGCTGTCCGTGCTCGCCAGGCTGAACTCCGATATCGGGCGTGAGCTGTGCGACACGCTGTTCAGCGGACCCGATGTCGAGACCGGCATCCTGTTCACCGCCGCGCACGCCGCGGGCGCGCAAGGTGAGTTGCTCACCTGCCTTGCCGCACTTGATGATTCGGTCCTCACCGGTCTCGCCCAGCTTCCGGCACTGGCCGAACGAGAGACGGTCGAAAAGCTGGCTGCGGCGGCCGGCGCGGACGAGCACCGGACGGCGTTGCTCGCCATCGCGTCGTACGGTGGCGAGGAGCTGCGCGGCTGGATCGCCGCCACCCTGCCCGAACCCGCCGATCAGCTGACGGAGGCCGCACGATGAGATGCTCGACCATCACCGATGTGCTGAGCGGGCACGATCAGCCGTCCGAGGCGCGCTGATGCGGCGGCCGACCACGCCGCTGCGCGCGGCTGCCCTGCGTCACCGCGACTTCTACCGTCCGGCGGCGGGCGGCGTGGCGGCGGGGCCGCCCGGAACCCTCGTGCGCGCCGAGCCCATGATCGCGCGGCTGCTGCCGGGCATCGCCCTGCGGGCGCACGCGTGGCGCGTGCTGTACACCAGCACCACCGCGCTGGGCGCGCCCATCGACGTCTCCGGGACGGTGCTGGTGCCGCGCCGGCCGTATCCGGGGCAGCGGCCGCTGATCGGTTACGCGATCGGCACGCAGGGACACGGAGCCCATTGCGCGCCGTCACTGCAACTGCTCACCGGGCTCGAGTACGAGACGGCGCTGATCATGGCGCTGCTGCGGCGGGGATGGGCCGTCGCCCTCACCGACTATCCGGGACTCGGCGCTTCGGGGCGGCACCCCTACATCGTCGGGCGCGCGCTGGGGCCGGCGGTGCTCGACAGCATGCGCGCCGCGCGGCAGCTGGAGGCGGCCGCGCTGCCGCCGGAGGGACCGGCGGCGCTGTTCGGCTATTCCGAAGGCGGGACCGCGGCGGGCTGGGCCGCACAGCTCCAGCCCACCTACGCACCCGACATCCCGCTGGCCGCGGCCGCGCTCGGCGGGGTGGCCGCGGATCTGGAATTCCAGGGCGAGTTCCTCGACGGCGGGCGGTTTGCCTGGCTGCTCGCGTACACCGCGCTCGGGATGGACGTCGCGTATCCGGAGCTGGACCTCGACGGCTACCTCACCCCGGCCGGGCGGAAAATGGCCGCGCGCCTGGCGGATACGCACATCGTCACCCAGATCCTGACCGGGCTGCCGTTCCGCTTCGACCGGCACCGGTATCTGACCGAGGACCTGATGGCGCACCCGGACTGGCTGGCGCGGTTCCGGGAGAACCGGCTCGGCGGGATCGCACCGGCCGCGCCGGTACTGCTCACCCACGGGCAGCGGGACCAGGTGCTCGGCTACGCGCAGGCCCCGGTCCTGCGCGACGATTGGACCCGGCTCGGGGTCGATGTCACCTTCCGGGGCTTCCGCGGGCTGGAACACCTGACCGCGGGCCCGGCACATACG
Organism: Nocardia sp. NPDC005978; assembly: GCF_040614455.1. Classification (NCBI taxonomy): domain Bacteria; kingdom Bacillati; phylum Actinomycetota; class Actinomycetes; order Mycobacteriales; family Nocardiaceae; genus Nocardia; species Nocardia sp. NPDC005978. The sequence goes on along the minus strand of NZ_JBEXUS010000003.1, from coordinate 118,044 downwards.
CGGGTGGCCGTGCCCTGGCTGGCCGGGCAGCTCGGCGAGGGTCGCCGCCGGCGCCGCGCCGCCTGACCCGAAGCGCTGCGGCGCCCACTCGGCGGGTGCGGTGTCGAACCCGACCACCGGACACCGCTTCGCCCACACGGGAGGCCCGGATCCGGATTGAATCGGTTGCGGTACAGCTTCTTTCGCTTGGCAGCGCCATGCGGGCCCAGCGGGCCGCCGCCTCGGCCGGGCCACCCGAGTGGGCCGTGCGAATCCCGTCGCCGGATGAACCGTGGAGCCGAATCGGCGTGTGGGCCGGCGGATTCGCCGACGTGCCGGCCGAGCGGCGGATTCCCGCCGTTCACACGGGAAAGGCCCGGAGCCGCACCGAATAGGTTGCGGGGCCGGGCCTTTCGGCTGACCGTGACACGGGGGGCTCAGCGGACGGCCACCTCGGCGGGGGCCTGCCAGAGCGTGCTGCGCAGGTCCCGGCCGCGAATCACCTGGATGCGCCAGGGGTCGAGCTTCAGCATGTGCAGCTTCGGATCTTCGATGCCGGTCCAGAAATTGCTCAGCGGATAGCCCGCGCCCCGGGGGCTGGTGTTCAGGTACAGATTCCAGACGTGCTGACGAGTGGTCAAGTCCTCCAAGGGAATCCAGTCGGCGGTGGCGTCGATGTGCACCGAGTTCTGTTTGCGATTCCAGTAGGAGAACGTGGTGTTCGGGTTGTTCGCCAGGTGCGCCTCCTTGACGGGGGTGCGGTAGGTGGCGAGCCAGCCGACGGGGTTGCCGTCCACCGTCTCCCACACCGGGATGAGCACCCGGGCGCGAGGGCGGTTCTTGCGATCCACGGTCACCATGTGGGCATAGACGGTTTCGCCGATGTAGTCGTCGAACTGGGTCTCGATATCGGCGAAAGCCGTTGTCTTGGCGGTCATGTCGATCTTCCTCTCGAATCGAACAGTGGTCAGGCCGTGGCGGTGGCGGTGATCTCGGCGGGCTCGGCTGCCGTGGAGCCGGTGCCGCGGCGCAGGCCGAAGGCGCCGAGCAGGCCGGCGAGCACCACGGCGATCACCGGGACGAACAGGGCCGAGCGAATCGCGTCCATCCCGCTCGCGCCGGAGGCGATGGCGGCCACGTGCACCGCGGTGACCGCGGAAACGCCCAGGGCGAAGCCGAATTGGAAGGCGGTGTAGAGCAGCCCGCCCGCCAGGCCGTGCTCCCGCTCGTCGATGCCGTCCGTACCCGCGATGGTCAGCGGGCCGTAGACCAGGGCGAAGGAGATGCCGAGCAGGATGAGCGCGGGCAGAATCGCGGTGTAGGCGGTGTCCAGACCCATGGGCAGCAGGAGCAGGTAGGCCACCGCGGCGATGACGACGCCGCCGAAGACCACCCGGCCGTTGCCGAAGCGTTCCACCAGTTTCGGGGTGAGCAGCGGCGCGAGAATCGCGTCGATGCCGATCACGGCCATGGCCAAACCGGTCTCCATGGTGCTCCAGCCGCGCAACTCCTGGAAGTACAGCGCCGCCAGGAACTGGAAGCCGGCGAAGGAGCCGATGAACAGCAGGGCGATCACGTTGGTGCGCACCAGGTTCGGATTGCGCAGGATGCCGAGGCGCACCAGCGGATCGGCCACCCGCCGCTCGGTGAGCACGAAGAGTCCGAGCAGCGCCAGACCCGCGGCGAACACCGCCGCTGTCAGTGCGGGCCCCTCACCCGGGTGTTCGAGCCGGACGACGCCGTACACCAGCAGCATCATCGCGCCGGTCACCGAGATCGCGCCCACCACATCGACCGTGCCGCGCTCGGACCGCGGTCCCTCGGCGTCGCGCACCAGGGCGAGCGCGGCCACCAGGATCAGCGCCGAGAGCACCACCGGCGCGAAGAAGACCCAGCGCCAGCCGAAGGTGGTGAGCACGCCGCCGACCACCATGCCGAGCGAGAAGCCGCCCGCACCCACTCCCGCGTAGACCAGCAGCGCGCGGTTGCGCACCGGCCCCTCCGCGAAATTGGTGGTGATCAGCGAGAGCCCGGCCGGCGCCATGAACGCGGCGGCGACACCGGTGACGAAACGGGCGGTCAGCAGCATCCAGCCCTCGGTCGCGAAACCGCCGAGACCGGAGAACACCACGAATACCGTGAGCCAGAACAGGAATACGCGCCGGCGACCGAACAGATCCGCGGCGCGGCCGCCCAGCAGCATGAACCCGCCGTAGCCCAGGACATAGGCGGAGACGACGCCGCTGAGCATGCCGGTGGTCAGGCCCAGATCGGCGCGAATGGACGGCAGCGCGACGTTGAGCATCGCGACGTCGATGCCCTCGAGGAAGATGGCCCCGCTCAGGACGGCGAGTACCGCCCACGCACGGGCGGACATGTCGGTGAAGACCGCGGGCGGCCTGGATTGCAACATCGTGCAACTCCCTTGATCAACGGTTCCCCAGCGTGGGGTCGGTTACTTCTTGTTACCAAGGGAAGTTTCGGGCAAGATTCGATCTCATGGAAGACGGCACATTCAAGTCACCCGGTGACTGCGGGGATACCGACCCTGACCTGTACGCGGTGCACTGGGACGCGCGCAACGACTGCGAGGTGCGCCAGATTCTGGACCGCGTCGCCGACAAATGGTCGCTCCTGGTGATCGCGCTCCTCGAGGAGCGGACCCTGCGCTTCAGCGAACTCAAGTACAAGATCGACGGGGTGAGCCAGCGGATGCTGAGCCGCACCCTGCGCCAGCTCGAACGCGACGGCCTGGTGGAGCGCACGGTCTACCCGACGGTCCCCCCGCGCGTGGACTACGCGCTGACCCCGCTCGGCGCGAGCCTGCACACGACCATCAAGGCGCTGGTCACCTGGACCGAGGCGCATCAGAACCAGATCGCCGCGGCGCGAGACACCTACGACCGGCAGCAGGCACTGGCCGAGTCGGGCGCGCTACCCGTTGCGCTCGCGCACTGACGTTCGGAACCGGCAGGGCGCGGGCGCACTGGCTCATCGTGAGTGATTCGGGCCGCCACCGTGGTGACGGCCCGTCGGATCAGGCCGACGCGAGGAACTCGGTGACGATGCGCGTCAGCGCTTTCGGGTCCTCCAGCATCGGGAGGTGGCCCGTCGCCAGCTCTCGGGGGGCGGCGGGGGTCAGCCGGGCGGCGTAGCGGCGTTGCAGGGCGGGGGCGAACTCGCGGTCGGCGGTTGTCACCACGTAGCCGGCCCTTTCGGGAAAAGCGTGCGGGGACAGGCGATCCCGGTACAGGCGCTGCGACTCCGGGGTGAAATCGGCGACGAGGCGGGTGAGGTCGCCCTCCCCCAGCCCGGAGCCGAGGCCGGCGCGAATCGCTTTCTCCGGCGGGCGAGTTCCCGCGATGCGCATGATCGGCCCGATGACATAGCGCTGCGGCACGGGCAGCGCCGAGACGAACGAGCCGCCGGGGACGGGGATCGAGGCGGCGACCCCGAGCACCCCCGCAACCCGATCGGGGGCGGCCGCGACGATCTCACCGGCCACGGCCCCGCCCGCCGAATGCGCGACCAGGACGAAAGGCCCCTCCGGGGCCTGAGCCAGCGCGGCCTCGGCGTACTCCCGCAGGCTCGCCCGGCCACCCCGGGGATACTCCGCGACCACCGAGGACACCGGCAACTCGGCGCGCACCGCGTCCCAGATCCACGCGGGCAGCCCCGCGCCGCTGAGGAACAGCACCGGGGTGGAGGACTCGAGCGGCATGTCCGCTCCTTTCCGACTAGTGGCGAGCCCGGATCGGGCACGGGCGGCGGCCATCGGCACGACCGCGCCGCCGAACACGACGACACCTGCAACCGGGTCGCGCACAGCGATCTTCCCCGCTCGGGCCCGGACGGGACGTTCCGGGGCCGAGCGCGGAGATCGCGGCGACGTGGGCGACAACCACGCCGCCGACCGGGGACGGTACCGACGCGGCCGGGATGGGATGCTTGGCGGATGGTGTCGGAAAGCGCGGACGTTCCCGGTGGACGGTGGGGTGACCACAACCTGGAGCGCCGGCGCGCCATCATGGCGGCCCTGATCGCCCTCATCGAGGAGTCCGAGCCCGGGGCCGAGATTCCCCTGCAGCTCATCGCCGAACGAGCCGGGATCCGGCGGTCGGTGGTCTACCGGCACTTCACCGATCGCAAGGATCTGGACGCCAAGACCCGCGAGTTCGCGGTCGAATCGAATGTGGACCGACTACTGCCGACCCTGGACCTGTCGGACAGCCTGTACGACACCGTCTCCGGGATCGTCGGGCCGTATGTGGCGCTGGTGGAAGCGCATCCGCGCCTGCACGAGTGGGTCGAACACGGTCCCGGCAGCCATGACCCGGCCGGGCGCGCGGTGGTGACCGGCACGAAAGCCGCCATCGCGGAACGTGTTTCGACGCTGTTCAGCATGTCGATGGCGCTGCTCGACATCCAGGAGCCCGGGGTGGAGATCGCCGCCTTCGCCGTGGTGTCCATGGCGGACGGCGCGATCACGCGCTGGATGCGAACCATCCCCAGGGAGTATCCGGCGGCCGAGGTGACCCGGCTGCTCACCGATTCCATCTGCTACATGATCGACGGCCACGCCCGCGCGCACGGCGTCGAGATCGATCCGCACCTGCCGCTGCGCGAACTGCTGGACCGGACCACCACCGACGCCTGACCGGCCGCCGCGCGCTCGCGGCCGGCCGCGCATTCTGTTTGCGACACGATGTCGCGATCACTCTTGTTCGACGCCACCCCGCCGGGGTACGGTCGTGTCACGACGTGATCGCGACACCGTGTCACGTTCATTCGATCAGGAGTGCTGGGGATGAATTCCACGACGCAGACCGCAGCCGCGCAGTCCGACGCGCACTACACCGAGACACTGGCGACCCTGTCCTACGGGTCCGTGCACAAACGCTTCGACCCGTACCTCGACATCGACTGGGACCACCCGGATTTCGCGGTCCGAGCCGATGACCCACGCTGGGTCATGCCCCCGGAGGACGCGCTCGGCGCGCACCCCTGGTACCGCGCGCTGCCGCTGGATCGGCAGATCGAGATCGGCATGTGGCGCCAGGCCAATATCGCCAAGGTCGGCCTGCAATTCGAGAACATCCTGATCCGCGGGCTCATGCAGTACGTGTTCTCGGTGCCCAACGGCTCACCCGAATTCCGCTACTGCACACACGAATCCATCGAAGAGTGCAACCACACCATGATGTTCCAGGAGGTGGTGAACCGGATCGGCATGGATACCCCGGGGATGCGGACCTGGGTGCGCTACGTCGGGCCGCTGGTCCCGTTCCTGGCCTCGATCTTTCCCGAGTGGTTCTTCGTCATGGTGCTGGCCGGGGAGGAGCCCATCGACCACGGGCAGAAGCTGCTGCTGCGCGCGGGCCGCGACACGCACCCGATGATCCAGCGGGTGATGGCGATCCACGTGGCCGAGGAGGCCCGGCACATCAGCTTCGCGCACAACTACCTGGAGAACGCGGTGCCGCGGATGGGGCGGATCCGCAAATTCGCGCTGTCCCTGCTGTTCGCGCCGACCATGCGCATCATCTGCGATCTCATCGCTGTGCCCACGCGCAAGTTCCGCGAGGACTGCGACGTGCCGAAACACGTAGTGGACGAGATCTTCTGGAGCAGCCCGGAATCCCGGAAGAACCTGCGCGACTTCTTCGCCGACGTCCGGATGCTGGCGGACAAGCTCGGCCTGATGAATCCGGTCGCGCGGCTGCTGTGGAAGCTCTGCAAGATCGACGGCCCGGTCTCGCGCTACCGCAGCGAGCCCGCTCGCACCGCGCACTGAGCCGCGCCCATGCCGCACATCATCACCCAATCCTGTTGCAACGACGCCTCGTGCGTCTACGCCTGCCCGGTCAACTGCATTCATCCCACGCCCGACGAACCCGATTTCGGGCGGGCGGAGATGCTCTACATCGATCCGGCCGCCTGCGTGGACTGCGGGGCGTGCGCGGCGGCCTGCCCCGTCGACGCCATCGTCCCGCACACCAGAATCACAGCGGGGCAGCAGGTTTTCGTTCAGCTCACGCCGACTTCTACGCCGGCCTCCGGCCGCGCCCGGCCATGGCTCCGGTGCCCGAGATCCCCCGGGTCCGCCCGGCGCGGGTACCACTGCGCGTGGCGATCGTGGGCTCCGGCCCGGCCGCGATGTACGCCGCCGACGAACTGCTGCGCCACCGGGGAATTCGCGTCAACGTCTTCGAACGTCTCACCCGGCCGCACGGATTGGCCCGCTTCGGGGTAGCCCCCGATCACACCGCCACCCGGCAGGTCACCGATGTGTTCGACACCATCGCGCGCCAGGAGGGCTTCCGCTATCACTTCGGCGTCGAGGTGGGCCGCGACATCAGCCACGCCGAACTCCTCGAGCACCATCACGCGGTGATCTACGCGGTCGGCGCGGCGACCGACCGGCCGCTGGGCATTCCCGGCGAGGACCTGCCCGGCAGCGTCTCGGCGACCGAACTGGTGGCCTGGTACAACGGACATCCCGACTGCGCGGGCCGGGAGTTCGATCTGAGTTCCGAACGCGCGGTGGTCATCGGCAACGGCAATGTGGCGCTGGATGTTGCCCGCGTCCTGACCACCGATCCCGAACGGCTGGCCGCGACCGATATCGCACCCTACGCGTTGGAAGCATTGCGGCGCAGCCGTATCCGCGAGGTGGTCGTGGTGGGCCGCCGCGGCGTCGAACAGGCGGCGTACACCATGCCCGAGCTCGCGGGGCTGGTCCGGCATCCCGATGCCGTGCTGCGTACCCTCCCGGCGGAAGTCGGATTCACCGGGCACGCGCACGAGGTCGCGGGCCCGCTACCGGCCCGGCACGAATGGGCCAAGGCCGATCTGGCGCGCGCCCAGGCCGGACGCGCGTTCGGGCCCGGCGATCGCCGCGTCATCCTGCGGTATCTGCGCAGCCCGCGCGAGATACTCGGGCACGAGCGCGTGCGCGGAATCGTGCTGGCCCGCAACGAACTCGTGTACGAGAACGGAATCGCACGGCCGGTCACGACCCCGGACTACGAGACCCTCGACACCGGTCTCGTACTGCGGTCGGTCGGCTATCGCGGCACTCCCCTGCCCGATCTGCCCTTCGACGCCGGCACCGCGACCGTCCCGCATCGGCGCGGGCGAGTGGTGGATCCCGGCTCCGGCGCGGAGGTCGCCGGAGCCTACGTCGCGGGCTGGATCAAGCGCGGTCCCAGCGGATTTCTCGGCACCAACAAATCGTGCTCGCGCGAGACGGTCGAAACGCTGCTCGCCGACTCCGGCCGCGACCCCGCCCGGTTCCCCGTGCGCGACGACGCCGCGCTGTACGCCCTGCTCGCGGGCCGGATCCCCGGCTACGCACAAGTGAACGACGATCCTGCGACAACACAGAGCCGGTGGCGCAACGCTTTTCGCCGCACACCCGCGACCGTCTGACATCGAAGAGAAGAGTTCCGCACGTGACAACCCCCTACCGCTCCCGCTGGATGGACGATGACCTGGACGCGCTGCGCGACCTGGCGCGCTCGTTCTGCGAGAAGGAGATCGCCCCGCACATCGAGCGGTTCATCGACCAGCACCACGTGGATCGGGAACTATGGCAGGTCGCGGGATCGCTCGGTCTGCTGTGCATGTCGATTCCCGAGGAATACGGCGGCGGCGGTGGCACTTTCGCACACGAGGCCGTGCTCATCGAAGAGCAGGCCCGCATCGGCGACTCCTCGTGGGGCGCGGCGCTGCACAGCGGCATCGTCGCGCACTACCTGCTCGCCTACGGCACCGAGGAGCAGAAACGGCATTGGCTGCCGCGGCTGGCCTCGGGCGAGGTGGTGGGCGCGATCGCCATGACCGAACCCGGTACCGGCTCCGACCTGCAGAACGTGAAGACGCGCGCGGTGCGCGACGGTGACGAGTACGTCGTGGACGGCGCGAAGACCTTCATCACCAACGGCGGCCAGGCCGATCTGATCATCGTCGTGGCCAAGACCGGCGGCGAAGGCGCACAGGGCATTTCGCTGATACTGGTCGAGGGCGACCGGCCCGGCTTCCGGCGCGGCCGGGTGCTGGACAAGATCGGCCAGCGCGGGCAGGACACCTCCGAGCTGTTCTTCGACGCCGTGCGGGTGCCCGCGACCAACCTGCTGGGCACGGTCGAGGGCCAGGGCTTCATCCAGCTCATGCAGCAGCTGCCACAGGAGCGGCTGATCATCGCGGTGGGTTCCACCGTCGCGGTGGAAACCGCACTGGCGCAGACCCTCACGTACACCAAGGCGCGAGAAGCGTTCGGCAAACCGGTGTTCGGCTTCCAGAACACCAAGTTCACCCTGGCCGAGGTGGCCACCGAGGCACGGATCATGCGCGTGTTCACCGACGACTGCGTGGAGCGTCATATTCGCGGTGAACTCGATATCCCCACGGTGGCCATGGCCAAGTGGTGGACCAGCGAACGGGCCATGGCCAACATCGACCAGTGCCTGCAACTGCACGGCGGATACGGCTACATGACCGAGTACCCGATCTCCCGGCTGTGGGTGGACAACCGCGTGCAGAAGATCTACGCGGGCACCAACGAGATCATGAAGGAGATCATCGCCCGCACGCTGTGAGCTCGCCGCCCGGCTGGCCGGAGGTGATGACGGGCGGGTCCACCGGCGGCGCTCGGGACGCTAGCCGGCGCGAGTCAGCCTGCGGCTCAACTCTTCCCACGGCCAGGTGTTGATGACGCGGGCGGCGGGCACACCGTTGTCGGTGGCGCGCTGGGCGCCGTACCCGAGGAAGTCGAGCTGGCCGGGGGCGTGGGCGTCGCTGTCGATCGAGAAGTCGCAGCCCATCTCCAGGGCCTGGCGCAGCAGACGGGACGGTGGATCGCGGCGCTCGGGGCGGGAATTGATCTCTACGGCCACACCGTGGTCGCGGCAGGCGGTGAAGACCTGGTCGGGGTCGAAGGCCGATTCGGGGCGGGTGCCGCGGGCGCCCTCGACCAGGCGGCCGGTGCAGTGGCCCAGGACGTGGGCCTGCCCGCCCGCTACCGCACGCACCATGCGCCTGGTCATGGCGTCGCGTTCCATGCGGAGTTTGGAGTGCACGCTCGCGACCACCACGTCGAGCCGGGCCAGCAGGTCGGCGTCTTGATCGAGCGAGCCGTCGTCCAGGATGTCGACCTCGATGCCGGTGAGGATGCGCATCGGGGCGAAGCGTTCGCGCAGTTCGTCGATGACGTCGAGTTGCCGTCGCAGCCGGTCCGCGGACAGGCCGTTGGCGACCGTGAGGCGCGGTGAGTGATCGGTGAGGGCGCAGTACTCGTGACCCAGAGCCTGTGCGGCGGACATCATCTCGTCGATCGGCGCCGAGCCGTCCGACCAATTCGAATGCAGGTGCAGGTCTCCTTTGAGGGCCGCGCGCAGCTCGCCGCCGCCCAGGTCCCCGGCCGTGGCCCGCAGCTCCACGAGCAGATCCGGGTCCCGGCCCGCCCACGCCTGGGCGATCACCGCTGCCGTCTTGGGCCCGATGCCGGGCAGGGACTGCCAGCCGCCGGATCGGCCCAGCGCCTCGCGCTGCGCGGGGTCGAGTCCTTCGACGATGTCGGCGGCCCGGCGATAGGCCATCACCCGCCGGGACTCCTCGCGGGCGCGATCCTTGTAGTAGGCGATCTCACGCAGTGCGGCGACCGGATCCATCCCTCCAGTGTGCGCGCGGGCCCGGCGCGGCGGGCGGCGGCTACGGTTGTCGGGTGACGAGTTCGACTGTGCGTACCTACGGCGGGCTGGCGGTGGAGGATCGCCGGGCCCACCGACGGCGGCAATTCCTCGCCGCCGCGCTGGTGGTGTTCGGCGACGACGGTTACGCCACCAGCTCCATCGCGACGATCTGCCGGACCGCCGGCCTGGCTCGGGCGCAGCTGTACGAGCACTTCGACAATCGCGAGGACCTGCTGCTCGCGGTGTACGACATGATCCAGGACGACGCGCGGACCGCGCTGGTGACCGCGCTGTCCGAGACCGACGCGACCGGTATCGCGGCGCGGGCCCGGATCGCGGTCACCGCCTACGCCGAATCTCTCGGCCAGGATCCGCGCCGCGCGGCGATCTCGTTCGTGGAGATCATCGGGGTCAGCGCGCGCGTGGAACAGCACCGGGTGGATCAGCGCCGGATCTGGTTGCAGTTCGCCGAGGCCGAGTTGCGCTACACCTTCGGCGAGGATTACACGCCGCCGGGCGGATACGCCTCCGCGGCAATGGGATTCGTCGGCGCGCTGATGGCGCTGGTGCACAATTGGAGCGCCGCGCCGTCGCGGGCCGCACTCGACGACATCATCGAGACGCTGACCTGCTTCCTGACCGGACTGGCGCCCGCGCCGAGCTGACGGGCCGGCGCCGCCCGCGTTCGGCCCGCCGAAGCCCGGCCGGCAACGACCGCGGATACCCGGCCCGCTGCGCCTCGGCGCATGCCCGAAGGTGAGACCGTGCAGTATCACAATTAGGACAACCCGGCGGCATTCGCGCCACCGGCCAGCTACCATCGGCGATTTGTTAGACGAATTCGTTCAACAAATGGTCCGGGTGCGGCTCCGGGATACGCTCGACCACGAGCCTGCCCCGCATCGATCCTTCGTGAAGGGAGCATTCCTCTCCGATGCCGCAGCACAGCACGCCGCCGCACCTGTTCGGCCGCGACCGGGAACGCCGGGAACTGGACCGGCTGCTGGAACGGGCGCGAGCGGGCGCGGGTTCGGCGCTGCTACTCGTCGGCGAACCGGGTATCGGGAAGACCGCGCTGCTGCGCTACGCCGCCTCCCGGGCCACGGACTTCCGGGTCCTGGACTGCCGCGGGGTGCCCAGCGAGACCGAACTGGCCTTCGCCGGACTGCATCAGCTGCTGTGGCCGGTGCTCGACCGCATCGACGCGCTGCCGCCCGCGCAGGCCGCCGTGCTCCGGGGCGCGCTGGGGCTCGGCGGTCACACCGGGGACCGGCTGCTCATCGGCGTCGCGGTGCTGACCCTGCTTTCGGAGCTGTCCGCGGACCGCCCGGTGCTGGTCCTGATCGACGACCTCTACCTGCTCGACGAGCCGAGCCGGAACTGCCTGCGCTTCGTCTCGCGGCGGATCGCCGAGGAATCCGTTCTCATGCTGGTGGCCACGCACCCCGGCACCGCGAGCGAGACCGGTGAACCGACGCCGAGCCTGGCCATCGAGGGGCTGGACCTCCACAGCTCCGAACAGCTGATCGCCGAACACCATCCGACGCTGAGCCCGGTGCGGAGCAGGCGACTGCTGCTGCTCACCGGCGGAAACCCGCTCGCGCTACTGGAATTGAGCCGCGACGCGGGTTCCGAACTCGGCCCCGCCGTCAATTCCCCGCTCGCGCTCGGCCCTCGGCTACGCGCCTCGTTCGACTCCCGCCTGCGCGCGCTGCCCGTCGCGGACCGCACCGTCGCCCTCGTCGCCGCCGCCGCGGACGGCGCGGACGCGCGCACGGTGCAGCAGGCGGCGGCGCTGCTCGGTGTGCCGGCCGAGAAGTGGCCGAGCGCACTGGATTCCGACCTGCTGCACCTGTCCGACGGGCGAATCACCGTCGGGCACCCACTGATTCGCGCGGCGGTCTACGAGAGCGCCGATCCGCTCGCGCGCCGGGCCGCGCACGTGGCCCTGGCCCGGGTGTACGCCGAGAGCGATCCGGACCGGCACGACTGGCATCTCGCGGCCACCGCGAGCGGACCGGACGAGTCCATCGCCGCCATGCTGGACATCGCGGCCGAACGCGCCGGAGCGCGCGGCGGCGCCCTGTCCGCGGCGAGGCTGCATCGCCGCGCCGCCGCGCTGTCCCCCGACACGACCGCCGCGGCACATCGCCTGGCCCGAGCCGCCCGCGCGGCCTGGGACGGCGGCGATATCGAGTCGGCGCGGGAACTGCTCGCCGCGGCCGACGACCGCGTGGGCGCGGCGGCGGTCGGGGCGGCCGCCGGTGGCCTGGCCGGTCTGCTGGAACTGGGGCTCGGCGATCCCGAACGCGCGCGGCACATGCTGCTGCGCGATGCCGGATCCACGGCGCCGCGCTTCGGCGCCGAACTGCGGCATCTGGCGCTGCGCGCGTCCTGGGCGCTGCGGGATCCGCTCGATCCCGGTGCGCTGGACGAGATCGCCGCCCGCGACATCGCAGACGGCACGGACCTGCCACCGTACCGGCTGCCGATCGCCGAGGTCGCCATCGCACTCGGCGTGGAAAGCCATGCGCTGCGGCAGTATTCGGATTGTATCGAGCGAATGCGCACCGAAGGTCCCGTCACCTGGCTCGGGTATTCGCTGTGCCAGCGCGCCATCCTGCTGTGCACGCTGGGCCGGTGGGACGATGCCATCGCCGACGCGTCCGAGGCGATAACGATGGCCGCGGATTTCGGCGGCTTGCAAACGCCCGCATACGGTTACAGCACGCTGGGTCTCATCGCCGCGCTGCGCGGTGACACGGCCGCCGCGTTCGATCTGACCGAACGCTCCCTCGCCTTCTCGACGCCCCGCCGCTACTACCCCATCACCGCCGGAGCGTTCTTCGCGCGCGGGCTCGGTGCGCTGGGTGCGGGCCGCCCGGACGACGCCTTCGAGGCACTGGACCCGATCGCGACCCCCGGGCACTTCGCGCACCACCCCACCCTGGCGGTGTTGAGCGCGGCCGACGCCGCGGAGGCCGCCGTCCGAATCGGCCGATTCGACCGTGCCCGTGGCTATCTCGACCGGCTGATCGCGCACGCCGAGAGCAGCGGAGCCGCCTGGGCCACCGCGGACAGCCACCGGGTCCGCGCGCTGCTGGCCGGCGATGACGCGGCGGAGGAGCTGTTCGCGGCCGCACTGGCGGCAGCGCCCGCCGCACGCCCGCTGGCCCGCGCGCGCATCCAGCTGCAGTTCGGTGAATGGCTGCGGCGGGTACGCCGCCGCCCCGAGGCCTTGGAACAACTGCGTCCGGCCCACAACGCTTTCCAGCGCCTGGGCGCGCATCCGTGGTCCGAGCGCGCCGGTCGCGAGATCATCATGGCCGGTGACCGCACCGGCTCGACGACGAACCCACGGGTCATCGAGGTACTGACCGCACAGGAACTTCAGGTGGCCCGCCTGGCCGCCACCGGCCTGACCAACCGCGAGATCGCCGCCCGCCTGCTGATAAGCCCCCGAACGGTCGGAAATCACCTGTCCCACATCTTCGCCAAGCTCGGCCTGGCCGGTCGCGGCGATCTGGGCAACATCGATTTCGAGAACGGCTTCCGCCTGACGACCTGATTGGACGGCAGCGTAGTTGCTGCGGCGGAGCGCCCCCGTCCCGAACACGGCACGATCGCACACGGCGGAAGCGCTCCGCCCCAAGGCTTTCGCGTGGGCCGCTCCTCAGCGAGACGACAGCCGACTTCAACGAGTACTTCGGCGTTGTACCCGACCAGCTTCCGCACGGCGTGGCACCCGGGGCCGGCTGATTCCGCTGCGGCGGGTGCCCGTGCGGCGGTTGTTGCCGGCCGTCGAGCCAGCCGAACCGGCCCCGATCGGGATCGGCTCATCACGCTGTTTGCGACTGCCGCGACGGTGCTGACCCCGCAATCGTCGGTGATCCCGCCGACATCGACGACGGCTGCGCGACTCCGGGCGGCACTGGTTTTCGACTCGCACCCGCAGCGCCCCCGCGGCGGTGGCTTCCTCAGTGCGTCGGAATCGGGCGCGAGTCGGCCCGAGCCGGGAGCTCGGGTTCGGACGTCGCCGACCGCAGCCGCCATACCGCCAGCGCGACCGCGCCGCAGCCGATCGCAACGACGACCGTGGTCCAGCCCGGAACCCAGGGGTCGGCGGGCGGGCCGTGGAACCACACCTTGGCCTCGCCGACGTGCCCGAAGCGGCGGCTGGTGATCACCGCGACCACCGAGGGCGCGACCAGCGTCATCAGGGCCAGCGCGGACGTGGACAGTTCGCGCGGCACGATCGTCCCGAAGCAGTAGCCGCCGATCGCGGCCGTCACGGCGGCCCCCGCGACGGTGAGCGACTCGGCGCGCACCGTGTTGTTGAGCACGGCTTCGAAGACGGCGAGCGACACCGTGGCCGGCACGGCGAGCACCGGGCGCGGATATCGAGCCCCCGCGGCCAGGCCGACGGCCACCGCCACCACCAGCACCGGCGCGGCCCAGCCCGGACTCGGCCCGGTCCCGACCACGCCGCCCGCCACCGCGAACGTCACCGCCATGGCGACGAGCACGCCGTCGCGCGCGGGCAGCAGCAGGGCGGCCAGCAGTGTCGCGAGCACCACGAGCACGCTCCCTGCGATCACCCGGAAGAACCAGTTGTCCTGTTCGGCAAGTACTTCGGTGCGGATCAGGGACGCCGACACCAGCACCAGCACCGCCGCGACCGGGCGCAGCGGGATCTCCTCGACCGGCACCGCCGAGTCATAGCGGTGCCGCCACAGACCCCAGCCGAGCAGCCCCAGCGCGATCACGAGGAGCACCAGGGAGGGCGGGTCGACCAGGGCCCACCGCACGAGGGGGTGCAGGTGCTCGCGATCGGCCGACGGCGTGACGCGGTTGCCGATGATGATGCCGGACAGCGCGCCGAGCAGCAGTCCCGCCCGGGCGAGGCTACGCCGGCCCGCGAGCGCGGTCAGCGCGCCCAGCAGGGCGCCGCCGACGATGGCGTCGACGTAGCCGAAGGTCGCCAGTTCGTGGGTCAGCCCGCGGGCCACCACGTGGCTGAGCGAGAGCAGCGCGCCGAATCCGACGGCGGTCAGCCACACCATGCGCATCGTCGCCGCCGCACACAGCACCGCGACGACCACCGCCGCCAGCGCCGCGGTGGCGGTGGCCCGCGGGACGTTGAAGATGAGCATCTGCAATTCCACGACCGAACCCCTTGCTGCCCAAGGGAAGTCGATCGGCACGGTGACCGCGAGACCCGCGACCGCCGCCGCGACGCACAGGGTCGCGACTTCCAGCCGATACCGCGCACCGCTACCCATCGCGCACTTCCTTCCGAACCGCCCCGGTCACTCCCGCCGGGTTCGATCGCACGCTACGAGCCCGCACGACGCCCGGCCTCACGCGATCCGGGTGAACAGCGCACCGTGTGACGGCCCGCACACCCGGAGTACGCTTTCTTCCGGTTGTCCGGTTCACCAGGCGCTTTGTCCGGTTCGCCACGTGCCGATCGGGTCGCTTCACCCGCAATGGGTGGGGTCCGGCGGACGCGGCGCTCCTAGCGTGAAGGCGAATCGATCGGAGCACCGCTCGGATACCCGTGTAGCCCCGCAGGACCGGTCCGGAAACGGAACAGGAGGATCCATGCGAATCGATGTACACGCGCACTACTGGACCGACGACTATCTCGACCTCCTGGTCGGACTCGGCAAAACCGACACCGCTACCCAGCGCGGAATGGGCGCGGAACTCGCGACCAGACTCCGGCTGATGGATCGCGCCGGGGTCGATATGCAGGTGCTGTCCAGCGCACCGCAGAACCCCTACGGCGAGGATCGGGTAAAGGCCGTCGCCGCAGCGCGTTTCGTGAACGACCAGTACGCCGGCGTGGTCGCCGCGTATCCGGATCGGTTCATGGCCTTCGCTTCCGCGCCACTACCGCACATCGACGCCGCCATCGCCGAAATACGCCGGGCGCTGGACGATCTGGGCATGGTCGGGGTGGCGCTGAACACCACCGCGCTCGGTCGCGCGCTGGTGGATCCCGAATTCGCCCCGGTGTTCTCCGAACTCGACCGGCGCGGCGCGGTGCTGTACCTGCATCCGGCGGGGAACAGCGCCTGCTCGCCGCTGATCGCCGACTATCACCTGACCTGGATGGCCGGCGCCCCGATCGAGGACACGATCAGCGTCATGCAGTTGATCACCAACGGTTTTCCGCTGCGCTATCCCAACATCCGGATCATCAATTCCCATCTGGGCGGTGCGCTGCCCATGCTGTTGCAGCGCGCGGACAACCAGTACCCGTGGGAGGCGCCGCAGACGCCCGAAGCGCCGAGTGTGATCGCCCGCATGATGTGGTACGACACCGTGGGGCACGGTCATCTGCCCGCGCTGCGGGCGGCCATCGACTCCTTCGGAGCGGATCGGCTCCTGCTGGGCACCGATTTCCCCTACGAGGCCGACAAGATCTTCGTTCGCGCGATCGACTACATCTCCGATCCGAGCATC
The DNA here is from genome assembly GCF_040614455.1 of Nocardia sp. NPDC005978. Lineage (NCBI taxonomy): Bacteria > Bacillati > Actinomycetota > Actinomycetes > Mycobacteriales > Nocardiaceae > Nocardia > Nocardia sp. NPDC005978. The sequence goes on along the minus strand of NZ_JBEXUS010000003.1, from coordinate 101,902 downwards.
GCGCCCGAGGAGTCGGCCGCGATCCTGGAAACCAACGCCGAGCGATTGTTCGGACTCGTGCACGCCGCGAGTCGCACCGCGTGATCTCCACGGCCGGCCCGCGTGGCCGGCGCGCCCGGGTGCTCCCGGTCGCATTCGTTTCGACCAGGCACGACATCAGCAGGCACGACATCAATGGAGAGGTAGACCCGTAATGGCAAAGCCGGCAATCGTTCTCGTCCACGGATTCTGGGGCGGCGCCGCCCACTGGGCGAATGTCATCGTCGAACTGAAGCAGCGCGGCTACACCGATCTGCACGCCGTGGAGAACCCCCTGACCTCGCTCGCCGACGACGCCGAGCGCACCCGCAAGATGGTTGCCCAGATCGACGGGCCGGTGTTGCTGGTCGGTCACTCGTACGGCGGCGCGGTCATCACCGAGGCCGGTGACCTGCCGAACGTGGTGGGCCTGGTCTACATCGCGGCCTTCGCCCCGGACGCGGGCGAGAGCCCGGGACAGATCACCCAGGAGCAGCCGCCCGCCGCCGCGGCGAACCTGGCCCCCGATTCCGACGGCTACCTCTGGGTCCGGCAGGACAAATTCCAGGAGAGCTTCTGCCAGGACCTGTCCGATGACGACGCGCTGGTCATGGCGGTGACCCAGAAGGCGCCGCTGGCCTCCACCTTCGGCGATACCGTCACCGCGCCGGCCTGGAAGGTCAAGCCCAGCTGGTACCAGGTGTCGACCGAGGATCGAATGATCCACCCGGACAACGAGCGTCGTATGGCGGCGCGGATCGAGCCGCGCAAGACCATCGAACTGGCCGCGAGCCACGCGTCGCTGGCCTCGCAGCCCAAGGCCGTGGCCGATCTGATCGACGAGGCCGCCGCCGAGCTCGGCTGAGCCCGGCCCGGCTCGCGGGCGCGGCGTCCTCCACACCGCCGGGGATACCGCGCCCGCGAGCGTCGGCACCGCCCGCGAACGCGTGTGAGGAAGACCATCGAACGCTTGACCAGCTCTTATTTGCGGTAGAGTCGCTGGCGGCGGTTGTGATGTGTCTGCACTCGAACCGGAGGTTTCGGTGACCACCTCACAACGAACAACTTCCTGTCCGCGATCGGCCATGGAGCGCTACGCGCCCTACCGGCCGCCCACGCTCGACTGCGATCCGCTCCCCCGTGCCGAGCTCTTCGACCGCATGGTCGCCCCGGATCCGGAACGCGGGGCGCCGGTGATCGTGCTGAACGCACCGGCCGGCACGGGTAAGACCGTACTGCTGCTGGACTGGCTCGAACGCCGACTGCGAACGCGCGCACCCCGGATCACCATCGCCTGGCTGACCATCACCGAATCCTTCGACCGGGATCGCACCCGCTGGCCCGTGGTCACCGGCGCGCTGTGCGAAGCACTGGGCATCGCTCCGACCCCGACCGGCAGCACGTTCGCCGCGCACGTCATCGACGCACTCGCAGATCGGGAGACCCCGACCGTGTTGGTTGTCGACGACGCGCACCTCATCACCGACTCCTTCGTGCTGGCCGCCGTGCAGTATCTGATCCGGCACGCACCGCCCGCACTGACCATCGTGCTGTCCGGCCGCTACGAGCCGCCGCTGCGCTGGCACGCCCTCGGGGCAGAGGGGCGCGTGGTGCGGATTCGCAAATGGGATCTGGCCCTGACCGAAGCCGAAGTGGCAGAACTGTTCACCCGGCACGGGTGCACCCTGGACGCACCCGGGCTGGCCACCGTCATGGCCCTCACTCAGGGCTGGCCCGCGCTGGTACGGATCGCGGCGCTGGTGGTGTCGGGCAGTGCGCAGGACCGTGCCGCCGCGCTGGCGGTGCTGGCGCGCCCCGCACCCGCCATGGTGGATTTCGTGGTCGGCGAACTGCTGCGACCACTGCCCGCGGACCTGGTCGAATTTCTGGTCCGGACAAGCGTTCCGGAGCGCTTCACCGAGGCGCTCGCGGACCGGCTGCAGGACACACCCGCACATGAGGCGCTGGATGAACTGCAGCGCAAGGGTTTTCCCTTCACCCGGCAATCGGAGCACGGCGAGCTGTGGTTCACCTACCACCCCATGGTGCGGGCGCACCTGCTCACCGAGGCTCGCGCACGCGGTGACGTCGCCCTGGCGCGGCTCCGCCTGGACAGCGCCGACTGGCTCATCCGCGCGGGGCAGCCGGCCGCGGCGCTACCGCACCTGGTGGCCCTGCCCGATCCGGAGCCACTGCGAAAGTTCATCCGGGACAACGGTCTCGGACTCGTTTTCGATGGCGACGGGCCGCGGCTGCTCGCCGAGCTGGACCGCGCCGGATCCGTGATCTCCGACGATCCCTTCGTGTGGCGATTGCGCGCCATCGACGCGATGGGACGCGGCGAGCACCGTGAAGCGCTCGCCTATCTCGATTTGATTCGCAGCCAGCCGATGTCGATACCGTCCCTGGCGCCGGCGTCCTGGCTCGACGCCCTGGGCCACGCACTGCGTATCGACGCCGTCCTCAGTTCCGGTGCGAGCCCGGACGACCTGGACGCGCACACAGGCCTGCCCGCGACCGGCAATCTCGATATCGACTGCTATCTCGCGATCCAGGCGGCCGGGGCCATGCTGTTGTCCGGCCGGATCGACCGGGGCGAAGCACTGCTGCGGTCCGGCATCACCCTGGCCGAGCACACCGGACGGCAGCGGCTGGTCATGCGGGCGCTGTCCCGATTGACGGTGGCGTCCATCTACTCGGGCGCGATCACCATCGCCCGCGCCCGCGCCCAGCACGCGATCGACTTCGCGGTACGGCACGAATTGCACGATGTCGCCGATACGCGGCATATGCGCCTGGTCATCGCGCTGGCCCGGTACGTCCAGGGCGAGAAGTTCGATGAACAGGCGATCTACGACATCGTGACGCACTGTCTCGAGTCCGAGAGTTCCGGAATGCCCGGCACCGGCCCGGCCACCCTGGCCTCGTGCCGCTTCCTGCTCAGCCGGATAGAACCGGACAAATACACCGCCGTCCATCGGGCGCGCACGAGCCTGCTCCGGCTCCTGGAGTCCACTCCGCTGCCACCGGGCAATCAGGGTGTGCAGCTGCCGGGCGTGGTGCGTTCCCTGCTGAAACTTCGTGAGCCGCGCCCGGCGCGGGAACTCACCGATCGGGCGCACGCGGCGCTGGGTGATACCCCGGAAGTGGTTCTGGCGCAGGCCATGCTGGCCGATGCGGCACACAAGCCGCGCTCGGCGCGCGCACTGCTCGAACCCCTGCTGCGGGGGGCCGAACGGATGTATCCGGTGACAGAACTGTCGGTGTGGCTGCGCTACGCGAGCGTGCTGCACCAGCTCGAGATGCCGGCCAAGGCCGCCACCGCGCTGGAAGCGGCACTGCGGCTCTCGGCCGCGGACGGGCTGGTCTCGCCGTGGATCGATGTGCCCGAGGCGATCGAGCTCCTCGATATCTACGCCGGGCGCTTCGGCCGCCTCGACGAGTACGCCGAAGGGCTGCGCCATCATCCGGCGGCGGTGCGCGACGGCACGCTGCCGCCACTGACCGAATCGGAAACCATTGTGCTGAAGCAGCTTCCGTCCGGGCGGACCACCGGGCAGATCGCGACGGACCTCGGGGTTTCCATCAATACCATCAAGACTCATCTGCGCGGGATCTACACCAAACTCGAAGCCAATACGCGGGTCAACGCCGTGGAGCGGGCCCGCCTGACCGGTCTGCTATAGCGGTTCGCGGACGAGACGGGCCGCCTCCGGCGGCGGTTGTGCTGGAAGGGTGGAGTGCGGCCCTTCTCGTCCGGGAACGCCGGACGATCTGCGGGGGATCGACCGACTCCGCCATGGTCCCCCGCCTCGGGCCGACGCCGCCAGGGCACTACCCATAGGGCTACCCATACCCGGCGGAACCCCCGCCCCGTTGACGCGAGGCACTCCGGATGCCACGAAGCGCCTCGCGTCGACGGGTCATGAACCGGCCTGGCGTGCGAATCACCATTGATTCCATCGTCCACCCGGCCGGGAAGCAGGTCGCGCGCCGATGCGGCGCGCCTGCGCGAAAGTGGGAGGTCGCCGGGAATCGGGCGAATTCGGGGGCGACCTCCCGGCTTCCAGCCTGCCGGATGGCGTGCCGCCCGCCCAGGGCCGAAGACGCCACGTTCGTACGAACACGCCACGAATGCCGGAAAAGCTCAGTTACGCATGGCCCAGCGGCGCAGTGCGCGCCGCAGGGAGGCGGGATCGGCGTAGCCGAGCAGGGCGGCCTGCTCGTCCCGGGTGAGCGCCGCCCCGGCGCTCGCCAGCAGTCGCCGGTGCCGGGCGCGTTCGAGTTCGCGGCGCCAGGTGGTGCCCTCGTCCGCCAGCCGGCGCTGCAGCGTGCGCGGGCTGACCGCGAACCGCCGCGCCACCGCTTCCAGGCCCGGAGCGCCCGCGGCCAGCGCGGCGTCCACTTCGTGCTCCAGCCGGTCGGTCCATCGAATGGAGCGGACCGGCGGTCCAGGCGGTGCGATATCGGAATCGCTGCTCCCGTCCGCCTTTCGCCCGGCCGGGAAACACGCCCCGGGGGCGTGGAAAACGGTGTTCATGTGTCCTTACCCCGCCGCGACACAAGTATGACCGGCGCACACCGGAATTCTGCGGGTGAGTATCGAATTACGTTTCCGCGCAATAGCTCTCGAGTTGGACCGAGTATCGCGTATACGCGCGCGAATAGCGTCGCCCGCGGTGAGCCCAGCCACATCGGGGTGATTTCACCCCGGCGACATCGCTTATTGCGGTCCGGGTCACAGGGATGGCATAGTGGGCGCAATTCTGAGACCGAGAAGTCTCACAGTCCGTGAAGGAATGTACCCATGAAGACCAGGGACAGGTTCAGCCGGTTGGCGCGGTTGGCGGTGGTCCCCATCTCCGCGCTGGTCGCGGTGATGGCGATGACCGTGCCGGCCGCGGCCGAGCCGGACGCACCGGCAACGCCGCCGATCGAACCCGTGAAGATGATCCCGCTGCCGCCCGAACTCGATCCGGGGTTCTACCGCCCCGCGCCCGAGATCGTGGCCGCCACCGCGCCCGGTGGGATCATCGCCGCCCGCCAGGTGAATCTCGCCAATTTCGGGCTCATCCCGCTCAACGTGGACGCCTGGCAGGTGTCCTACCGGTCCAATGACAGCCGGGACGACGCCATCGCGGCGGTCGCCACCCTGATCAAGCCGCGGGGCACCTCGCCGACCCCGCGGAAATTGCTCTCGGTGCAGATCGCCGAGGATTCCACCCAGGGCTACTGCAGCCCGTCGTACGCGCTGCAGCACCTGTCGCCCTCGACCTTCCTGGGGCAGATCGTCGCGCCCGCCGAATTCCTCTTCGCGCAGGCCGCGCTGCAGCAGGGGATGGCCGTGGTGATCCCCGATCACCAGGGTCCGAATTCCGCGTACGCCGCGGGCCCGCTCGGCGGCCGCATCACCCTGGACGGCGTGCGCGCCGCGACCTCGTTCGCGCCGCTGGAGGCCGGACCGGGCGCGCCGACGGCGCTGTACGGCTACTCCGGCGGGTCCATGCCGACCATGCACGCAGCCGAGATGCGCAAAACCTATGCGCCCGAATTGAATATCGTCGGCGCGGCCTCCGGCGGCACCGGCGCGGATCTGGGCGCGGCGCTGAACATGGCCAACAACCAGGCCACCGCGGGCCTGGTCTTCGGCGCGGTGCTCGGCCTGTCGCGCGAGTACCCGGAGTTCAAGGCACTGCTGGACACCAAGCTCAACCCCGTCGGGCAGGTGCTCAGCGCGATCAAGGCCCCGCTGTGCGTGCAGTACCAGACCGCGCTGCTGCCGTTCCTGAACATCTACGGCCTGATCAACAGCCCGGATCCGTTCGCCGAGCCCGCGGTGCAGAAGGTGCTCGCCGATACCAAGCTGGGTACCACGCTGCCGGACGTGCCGCTGTACATGTGGCATTCGCAGTGGGACGAGATCCTGCCGCTGTCCTCGGCCAACCAGCTGGTCGACACCTACTGCGCCGATCCGTCCGCCCGGGTGACCTACACCCGCGACTGGGCGAGCGAGCACGTGGTGGCCGAGGTCGTCGGCGGCCCGGCCGCGCTCATGTGGCTGTTCGACCGGCTCGACGGCAAGCCGGCGCCGACCGGCTGCTCCACCACCGACATGCCGTCCATGCTCGGCACCCCGGGTGAGCTGGAAATGCTCGGCCACACCCTGGGCGAGACCCTGGCCTCCTTCTTCGGAAAGCCCATCGGCGCGGCCTGATTCGGCCCCCCGGCGATGCGACGAGCGCCGGCACGACACCCTCCGCGAGTGTCGTGCCGGCGTTCTGCTGTCCGGCGGAAGCCGGTCGGCGTCCCCGCTCGATGAGGACGAGCCGGAACGAGTTGCCAGCGCGGGACACCCGAGGGCGCGTGCAGTTCCGCGACCCCGCAACGCAACCCGTTGCCGCTCTCCGAATCACGTCCGGAACAGCCGCCGGGCGGCGAGGCAACGGCGCCTCGAGTTCTACGACCCCGCACCGAAATCTGCTGCCGCTCTGCGAATCACAGCCGGGTGCAGCAGATGACACCTGCGACTGGGGGCGGAACCCGGGCCCCGGATACGCCCAACGTCAGTGCGCGGTCGCCGGTTCGGCGCGGGCGAGCAGTTCCTCGATGACCCGGAGCGTCTCCCCCGCGCCGTCTTCGGCGGTTATGCGGGCGGCGACCTGGACGGCGTTGGCGCGCAACGCGGTATCGGTCACGGCCCGGGTGATCGCGTCGGTGAGCCGGGGCGCGGTCAGCTCGGACTCGGGGATCAGGTCGGCGGTCACGCCGAGCAGTGCGGTGCGGTGCGCCCAGAACCGCTGTTCGGGGATCTTCGGTACCGCGACGGTCGGGATGCCGGCGCGCAGCGCGGCGGCGCAGGTGCCCGCGCCGCAGTGGTGCACGGCCGCTGCCAGCTGGGGAAAGAGCCAGTCGTAGGGGATCTCACCGATGTTCAGCACATCCTCATCGGTGACGCCCAGCCCGGACCAGCCCGCCTGAACCAGGCCGCGCACCCCGGCCGCCCGCAGCGCGATGCGCACCATCGCGCCCAGCTCGGCGGTGCGTTCCGGGGAGTTCATGTTGCTGCCGAAGCTCACCAGTACCGGGGGCGGGCCCGCCGCGAGGAATTCCACCAGCGCCGCGGGCGGTTCGAAATCGGCGGGCCGGGCGGGCCACCAGAAACCCATCACCTCGAGTCCGGGCCGCCAATCCGCCGGCCGGGGCACCAGGGTGGGTGAGAACCCGTGCAGGATCGGCCATTCGGCCGCGGTGCGCCGACGGCGCAGTGTGCGCGCCGAGACCCGGGGCAGCCCGAGTTCCCGCCGGAACCCGGCGATGACCGGGCGGTAGTACCGATCCACCACCCACGCTCCGGCGTCGGCGAACAGCCGATTGCCCAATCGGCCGCGCGACCAGGCGCCGGTGAAGGACGGCGGGAAGTCGCCGGTGGCCGACATGTGCTGCAAACGCACACCCGCGGTGGGGATTCCGCGCGCCTGCGCGAACGGATGTCCCGCGAACTCGGCGTACGGCGAGAGCAGCAGCAGGTCGACGGGCTCGTTCCGCAGCGCCGCGATCAGCCCTTCGCCGATCACGCGGAAGCCGAGCCGAGTGTTGAACTCCTTGGTGATCCGGTCCTGAATTTCCGCCTCGGTCCCCTCGAACCCGAAGTTCAGACCCAGTTCGATGAAGCGCAGTCCACACCCGGAAATCATTGCCGCATAGGGCTCGTGGGCGGCGATGGCCACCTCGTGCCCCGCGTCGCGCAGCCGCAGGCCGAGCCCGGTCAACGGCGCGACATCCCCCCGCGTACCGATCGCGACGATCACTATCCGGCTCATCGTTCCCCCGCTTCCGTGAATGCAGAGGTCGCGGTGGGCTGCGCCGGAATCGCCGAGGTCTCAACGGACTGCGTTGGAACCGCCACAGTCTCAACGGACTGAGATGTGACCGACGGGGTCTCGACGGTATGCACCGAGGCCGACGGGGTGACGAGCGGCTGTGTCGAGTTGGCTCCCCCCGATGCCGCGATGGTCGATGCCGGTGAATTCGCGAGGTGCGATTCGATGATGCGCACGGCTTCGCCGATCCCGTCCTCGGCCGCGAGGGCGGCGGCCGTGCGGGCGGCGTTCATCCGCACTCCGCTGCCGGTGACCGCGAGGCGGATCGCGGCGGCCAGGCGGTCGGCGGTCAGTTTCGGGTAGGGAATCGTCGCGGCGCTGACCCCGAGCCGGCGCAGGCGTTCGGCCCAGAAGGGCTGATCCGAGTACACGGGCACGGCGACCGCGGGCACCCCCGCGCGCAGGCCCGCCGCCGTGGTTCCGGCTCCGCAGTGGTGCACGACCGCCGCCATGCGCGGGAACAGCCAGTCGTGCGGCACCTCACCGATGGTGAGGATGTCCTCGCCGGTGACGTCGAGCTGGAGCCAGCCCGCCTGCACGACGCCGCGCACACCCGCCTTGGCCAATGCCTCGCCCACGAGTTTCGAGGCCCGGGCGCTGTGTTCGGCGCTGTCGACCATGCTGCCGAAGCTCAGGAAGACCGGCGGCGGACCGGCTTCGAGGAATGTCACCAGATCGGCGGGCGGTTCCCAGTCCAGCGGCCGCGGCGGCCACCAGTACCCGGTCACCTCGAGGCCCGGCCGCCAGTCCGCCGGACGGGGCACGACGTGCTCGGAATACCCGTGCAGCACCGGCCATTCCGCTGTGGTACGGCGGCGGCGCAGTTCGCGGGCGGGCACCGCGGGCAGGCCCAGTTCCGCGCGCAGATCCGCGATCGCCCCGCCGTAGGCGCGATCCACTATCCACGCGCCCGCCTCGGCGGCCATCCGGTTGCCGAACCCGCCCAACGAGAACGCACCCATGGACGAGGGCGGATTGTCGGCGGTCGCGGACATCGGCTGGAATCGCAGCCCGATCGCGGGAATCCCCTTGGCCTCGGCGAGCGCGAGACCGGCGAACTCCGCGGGCTGGGAGCACAGCAGCAGATCGGCGGGCTCGTCGCGCAGGGCCTCGATGATGCCCCGGCCGGTGGCGCGCACCCCGGCGGGCGAGGCGAAAGCCCAACCGGCCTTGCGCTTGTCGACGTCCGGGGAGGTCATGTCGATGTCGAGGTTGGTCGCCATGAGCCGGAATTCGAGCCCGCAGCCGGTGACCAGTTCCTCGAAGACCGAATGCGCGGCGACCGTCACCCGATGCCCGGCCTCGCGCAGGCGCACCCCCAGACCGGTCAGCGGCGCGATGTCGCCGCGACTGCCGATGGTGACGATGACTATGCGGCTCATGCGCCCGCCTCCACCGTCGCCAGGATCGAAAGCCACTGCGCCACGATCTCGTTCACCCGCTCGATTCCGATGCCGCCGGTGGGCGAGTGCACCGAGTAGTGCACGCTGCGCACCCCGCCGAGTTCGCTGGTGCCCAGGAACATGCTCAGGTCGAAAACCGTCAGGCGCGCCTGTTCGGCCGAATGCGCGCCCGGAATCCACACGCCGACATCGCCGAGGAAATTGAAGTAGAACTTCGGGAAATTGAATCGCGCCACGTGCGGCCAATTGCGCGGGTCGTGCCAGAAGAGCAGGGTGAAGTCCTCGGGGTGGGCGGGATAGCGCGCGATGGCATCGCGCAGGCGGGCGCCGTGATCGCCGGGCGCCGGGCGGACCAGCCAGGGATAGTCGTCCGAGAGCCAGGCCACGGTGCGGCTCAGGTCGGTGCCGGGGCGCAGGCGGCTGTAGCGGCCGTGCTTCTGGACCTGGATCGAGCGCGGCACGCCGAGCACGTCTTCGATGGCCAATCCCAGTGCCACCAGCAGGATTCGCGTGTAGGAGGCGTCGAACGCGCCGGGCAGCGCGTCGAGCAGGCGGGCGGCGACCGCGCCCTCGATGACGCCGTCCCGGTGCGCGGAGGCCGGTTCGGCGGCGCGCTCGAGCAGATTGGGTTCCGAATCCGAGGCCGCGAGCCAGGATTCCAATTCCCCGGCGCGGGTGGGCGCGAGCTCATCCAGGAATTGCGCCCACTCCGAACCACTGATGGGTTCGGGCGTCAGCGAAATGGCTTCGCCCGCTTCCCATTGCCGGCAATAGGTGGCGACGTCGTCCCACATGACCCACATGGCCACGCCGTCGATGGCGATGTGGTGAATGGTGAGCAGCAGGATATTGACGTCGAACGAGCGGGTGAGCAGCGCGGCGGTCACGATCTTGCCGGTCGGCGGATCGATGCGCAGATTACTCTTCGCGGTCTCCTGCGCGATCACCTGCGCGATCTCCTCGGGGCCCACGTCCTCGATGTCGACGAGCCGCAAATCGATTCTGTCGCTGTTTGTTTCGGCGCCGATCTCGGTGTCGATCAGGCAGGCGGCCTGTTCGCCGTAGCTGTACCGGCTGCGCAGCGATTCATGATTGTCGATGAGCGCGCCGAGCAGTTTCCGGCCCTCGTCCGCGCCCATCGACACCGGGACGGGGCAGGGAATGGTGATCCCGAATACGCCCGGATTCGCGTCCCAGGTCAGGAATTTCTTGGCGGCTGCGGTGAGCCGCCCGGGGCGCAGGGCCGACTGGTCCGGCCGGGTGGAATTCATCAGGCAAATATTGAATGCGCAGTGCCGGTTGGCAACTGGCCGGATACCCCAGTCATGACCTCGATCGGCGGGCGGTACCACCGGGCGGAATACCGGCGCCGACGGGTACCACCGGCAGGGGTACCCGTGCTCGCGTCCGCCGAGGTGGGCGCGGCGGATCGAATCCGGCGATTCGCCGAGGCGAAATGCCGTTCCCGCCACCGGATGGCAAGTCCGCCGGGTACATTCGATCGGCCCGTCACGATCTCGACCATCGCTGCCGTGAAGTTCCCGCGCGTCCACCGGAGGAGTCATGACACCGCTGCATGTTCTCGCGCTCGTCGGCAGTCTGCGCGAGGCGCCGGTGAGCAGACTGCTGGCCGAGGCCGCCGAGCGGACGGCGCCGCCCGGTATCGAGGTGGCGATCTTCGAGGGGCTGGATCAGCTGCCCGGCGTCCCGGCGGAAGGCGACGGGTCCGCCGAGGACTCGGAGGCGGTCGCACGGCTGCGCGAGTCGATTCTGGTCGCGGACGCGGTGCTGGTGTTCGCGCCCGCTATCGACGATCTGCTGCCCGGCCCGTTGCGCGCCGCCATCGACTGGGCCTCGCGCCCCTACGGCGAGGGTGCGCTGGAGGGCAAGAAGACCGCGCTGCTCGCACCGGCCGGCGGGGTGAGCGCGCAGGCGCGCGCCCTGGTCGACCTGCGCAGAATCATCACCGTGGCCGGGGGCGTGCTGGTGGAGAACGCGTGCGCGACCATCGGCCGGGGTACGGACCGGCCCGAGCACGAGCATCCGGCCGACGACGCCGACACCGTCGCGCAGCTCGCCGAGCAGTTGCGCCTGCTCGGCACGGCGGTGCGGCCCGGAGCGGTGCGCACCTGATCACGGCCCCGGACACCGGGCGGTAAGCCGAAGTTCCGCGGGGCACCGCTCGGTGTTCACGAGCCACCCGCGTCCGGGACGTACCGTGAGATATGGCCATGTCGCGTCGGCAGTTACTGAGATTCGGCGCCGCCGGATCCGCCGCGGTGCTCGCCGGCACCGGCGTCGCCGCCGGTTCCCGGTTCACCCGGACCCGTCCACTGGGCGGCTACCCCTTCCGGCTCGGGGTCGCCTCGGGTGATCCGCTGCCGGACGGAATCGTGCTCTGGACACGGCTCGCACCCGACCCGCTCGCCCCGGACGGGCACGCGGGGATGGCGAACGCACCGGTCACCGTGGAGTACGAGGTCGCGCACGACGAGGCGTTCACGCGCGTGGTCACGCGCGGCAGCGCGACAGCCACCCGCGAACTGGGCCATAGCGTGCATCCGGAGATCACCGGTCTGGAGCCGGACCGGTGGTACTTCTACCGCTTCCGCGCGGGCGCGGACATCTCACCGATCGGGCGGACGCGCACCGCGCCCGCCGCCGGGCAGGCCATGGCGCGCATGCGCTTCGCCTTCGCCTCGTGCCAGTCCTGGAGTTCGGGGTACTTCACCGCCTACGACCACATGGCCCGCGAGGACCTGAACCTCGTGGTGCACCTGGGCGACTACATCTATGAACGGGCCTGGACCAACGGCCGCGGGCAACCGGACGAGGAGGCGCCCACCGGTGAGGCCGTGGACCTGCGCGGTTATCGGCTGCGCTATTCGCAGGCCAAATCCGATGATTCGCTGATGGCCGCGCACGCCGCGTTCCCGTGGCTGGTCACCATGGACGACCACGAGGTGGACAACAACTGGGCGGGCGATACCGGCGGGATCGGCGTGGACGTATACCGCTACCTGTCCCCCATCTTCCGCCAGCGCCGGGCCGCGGCCTTCCAGGCCCTGTACGAGCATCAGCCGCTGCGGATCGCGCAAATGCCCAGCGGCCCGAACATGCTGCTGCACCGGCGCTACGGCTTCGGCGACCTGGTGGACTTCACCCTGCTGGACACCCGCCAGTACCGCAGCAAACAGGCGTGCGGCGACGGCAGCCTGGTGTCCGGCTGCGACGATCGGTACGCCGATGACCGCACGATTCTCGGTGCCCGCCAACGGGATTGGCTACTGGACGGGCTCACCTCCTCCCCCGCGCGCTGGCAGATCCTGGGCAATCAGGTGGCCATGGCGCGCTCGGATTACGACCCCGGGCCCGCGGTTCGCCTGGGCACCGACGCCTGGGACGGCTATGTCGCGGACCGCAATACGCTGCTGGGCGCGGCGGCCGACCGCGACGTGCGCAATCTGGTGGTGATCACCGGGGACCGGCACCACAACTACGCGGCGGATCTGCGGCGCGAGTTCGACGATCTCGAATCCGCGGTCGTCGCGGCCGAATTCACCGGCACCTCGATCAGCAGCGGCGGTGACGGCGCGGATATGAACGACACCGGCCGCACCCTGCTGGCCGCCAATCCGGATGTGAAGTTCTTCAACAGCCAGCGCGGATACGTGCGGGTCACCCTCGATCACGAGCGGTTGCACAGCGACTTCCGGGTCGTCCCGTACATCCGCCGACCGGGCGCGCCCATCGCCACCCGGGCGGGCTACGTGGTGCGCGACGGCGTGCCCGGGGTCGTGGAGGCGTGGAGTCCGGCCGCCCCGGATTCGGGCGCGGCAGCGGATTCCGCCAACCGGGCGGGCGGGGTGCGCGGGAGCGGCAACTGATCAGTCCAGCGGCCCGGTGATCGATTCCGCGGCCGCGACCAGTGCCCCGGTGGCAGCCAGGCGCACCGCCGCGGCGATCTCGGGCGCGAGATAGCGATCGGCGCCGGGGCCGGGGACCGACTCCCGCAGCGCCGCGATGACCGCGGCGGTCGCGGGCGCCGGGGACAGCGGCGCGCGTAGGTCGATTCCCCGTGCGGCGGTGAGTATCTCGATGGCGAGCACCCGGGTGAGGCCGTCGACCGAGCGGCGGAGCTTGCGGGCCGCGGCCCAGCCCATGGAGACGTGATCCTCCTGCATCGCCGAGGACGGTATCGAATCGGTGCTGGCCGGATTCGCCAGCCGCTTGAGTTCGGACACGATCGCGGCCTGGGTGTACTGGGCGATCATGTGGCCGCTGTCGACGCCCGGATCGTCGGCCAGGAAGGCGGGCAGCCCGTGATTGCGCGCCACGTCCAGGAAGCGGTCGGTGCGCCGCTCGCTCATGCTCGCCACGTCGGCGGCGGCGATGGCCAGGAAGTCCAGCACGTAGGCGACCGGGGCGCCGTGGAAATTGCCGTTGGATTCCACGCGCCCGTCCAGGGTGACCACCGGATTGTCCACCGCGCTGGCGAGTTCGCGCTCGGCGACCGTGCGGGCGTGGGCGAGGGTGTCGCGGGCCGCGCCGGCGACCTGCGGGGCGCAGCGCAGGGAGTACGCGTCCTGGACACGGGCGCAGTCCGCGCCGCGATGGCTGGCCACGATCGCCGAATCCGCCAGCAGGCGACGCATGTTCGCCGCGGCGGCCGCCTGGCCCGGATGCGGGCGCAGGGCCTGTAGATCCGCGGCGAACACCCGATCGGTGCCGAGCTGACCCTCCACGCTCATGGCCGCGGCCACATCGGCCAGCCGCAGCAGGTGTTCGAGGTCGGCCAGCGCCAGCACCAGCTGGCCCAGCATGCCGTCGGTGCCGTTGATCAGCGCCAGGCCCTCCTTCTCCCCGAGCACCACCGGGCCGAGACCGTGCCGGGCCAAAGCGTCGGCGGCGTCCAGGATTTCGCCGTCGGCGGTGCGCACCCGCCCTTCCCCCATGACCGCCAGGGCGACGTGCGCCAGCGGGGCGAGATCGCCCGAACAGCCCAGGCTGCCGTATTCGTACACGACCGGGGTGAGCCCGGCGGCGAGCAGATCGGCGTAGGCCCGGGCGAGTTCGGGTCGCACGCCGGTGCGGCCGGTGGCCAGGGTGGACAGGCGCAGCAGCATGAGCGCGCGCACGACCTCGGGTTCGACCTCGGGTCCGGATCCGGCGGCATGCGAGCGGATGAGACTGCGCTGCAACCGCGTTCGCAGCTCCGGCGGAATGTGCCGGGTGGCGAGCGCGCCGAAGCCGGTGGAGACGCCGTACACCGGCTTCGGATCGGCGGCGAGCTCGCGAATCCGGGCGTGGCTCACGGCCATCGCGGTCACGGACTCCGCGGCCAGTTCCACCGCGGCGCCGTACCGCGCCACGCGGAGAACCTCATCGCGTCCGACGGGCCCGACGCCCACCGTGACGGGACCGTCCGGCGCAGGTCGGGCGGCGGTGTGATCGATGGAGGCGCGCAGCGGCCTCTCCCTTCTCCTCGGCGAGCTCGAACCCCCGGGCACGATCATGCCTAGTATCGGAGTATGCGGGTGGGACGAGGAATTTCCGGGCTTCTGGCATTCGCGCTACTGCTGGTGTTGGCGGTGATGTCGGCGTGGGATCAGCAACCACATGGTTTCCGCGGCGAATCCGCGCCCGGGGACGTGTTCAGCGCCGAACGGGCGCAGCGCGTCATCGAGGAGATAGCGCGGGCCCCGCACGCGGTCGGCTCGGCCGAACACGCCCGGGTGCGTGATCATTTGGCGGACGAACTGCGGAAGCTGGGGCTGGCGACCGAGATTCAGCGCGGCGTCGGCACCTACCCCGGTGGCCTGAGCGCCCCCGAGTCGGCCTTCGCGCAGGTATCCAACATCGTGGCCACGCTGCCCGGCGCCGATTCGACCGGCACCGTGTACCTGACGGCGCACTACGATTCGGTCACCTCGGGCCCCGGCGCGAACGACGACAGCGTGGGCGTCGCGGCGATCATGGAAACGGTGCGCGCGCTGCGGGACGGCGACGGCACGCTGCGCAACAACGTGGTGGTGCTGCTGACCGATGCCGAGGAGCCCGGCCTGCTCGGGGCGGAGGCCTTCGTGGCGGCGGGCGGCTACGACACACGCGGGGTGGTGATCAATCACGACGCGCGGGGCGCGAGCGGTCCGGCGCTGCTGTGGCGCATCACCCACCCCGACGGCCCGCTGATCCGCGCGGTGGCGCGCGCGCCGTATCCCAACACCGATTCCACGACCACGGCCGCCGCGGGCGCGGGCATCCCCAGCAGCACCGACTTCGTCTCCTTCGAATCGGGTGAGTTGCGGGTGCTGGATTGGGCTTTCGCGGGCAGCAGCGCCTACTACCACAATCGCGAGGACACCCCGGAGCACGTCAACCTGCCCACGGTGCAGCAGCTGGGCGAGAACACGCTGGCGCTGACAAGGGATTTCGGGCAGCGGGATCTGGCGGAAACGAGCGACGGCGCCGACGCCGCCTATTTCCCACTGCCTTTCGCCGGTCTGGTCGTGATCCCGGCGTGGGTGATCCTGGTGCTGGCCGCGCTGGGAACGCTGGGGGTGATCGGACTGGCGTGGCGGGTCCGGCGGGCCGGCGAGGCCAGTGTGAAGGCGATCGCCGGCGGCGCGATCACGCTGGTGGTCGCGGTGCCGATCGCGGTCGCGGCGACCTACGGGCTGTGGTGGCTGCTGCAGGAGATCCGCCCCGAGTATCAGGCCTCGCCGGTGGATCCGTATCGGCCGGAGTTCTTCCACATCGCGGTGCTGGTGTTGTCCACGGCGGTGCTCATCGGCTGGTATGCCTTCGCGCGCCGGGTATTCGGGCCCACCGGCACCGCGATCGGCCTGCTGGCCGGGGTGACGCTGCTGGGAGCCGGGATCGCGGTGGTGTCCCCGCCCGCGGCGCAGGTGCTGGTGCTGCCCGCGGCCGCGGCGGTGCTGGGGGTCGGCGCGAGCTTCGTCATCGGGGATCCGTGGCGGCTGCCGGTGCTGACCCTGCTGCTGGCGCCCGCGGCGCTGTTCCTCGGCAGCACGGCCTGGGCCGGGGTGCAGACCGGACTGGTCACCGCGCCCTTCCTGGCCGCGCCGGCGATCGTGCTGCTGGGCGCGCTGCTGTTGCTGACACTGAGCCGGAGTTGGCCGGCCCGGCGGGGCTGGCTCGTTCCCGGTGCGGCCCTCGTGCTCACGGTCGTGCTCGCGGCCGCCGGGATGGCGGTGGACAGGTTCGACGATCGGCATCCGCGGCTGTCGCAGATCATCTACGCCCTGGACGCCGACCGGGCGCAGGCCCGATGGCTCTCGATGCTCGCCCCGGACGCGTGGTCGCGGGACTTCGTGAGCACGGGCGGGCCCGAGGGGTCCTTCGCCGAGCTGTGGGATTACGCGGTCGCCACGGGCGACGCTCCGGCCCAAGCGCTTTCGGCCCCGATCGCCGAGGTGACCTCCGATCGGACCGAGGCGGGCCGGCGCACGGTGACCCTGCGCATGCGGTCCACGCGCGGCGCGTATCGACTGGATCTGCGCTGGCCGGACGGGTCGGTCGAGTCGGTGAAGGTGGCGGGCCGCACGGCGCATTCGCTGCCCGAGCACGGTTTCCGCTTCTGGGCCCCGCCCGCGGAGGGCGTCGAGGTGGAACTGTCGGCCCCGGCCGGGGCGCTGCCGCTGACGCTGGTGGACTACACGTGGCTGCCGGACTCGGGCATCGAATCCTTCGGCACGCCACCGCTGGACACGTACTTCCGGCAGGACAGCACGGCGGCCGTCTTCGTCAGGGTGCCGGGTCTGTAGGCCGCGCGTTCAGGCGCCCGCGCAGGTAGCGGCCGGTCGGGCTGCCGGTGGCCGCGGCGATCCGCGCGGGCGTCCCGGCGGCCACGATCCGGCCGCCCTCGGGTCCGCCGCCGGGGCCCATGTCGATGACGTGGTCGGCGTCGCCGATGAGATCCAGGTCGTGGTCGATGGCCACGATGGTGGCCCCCGCCCGCAGCAGCCGCTCGAACACCCCGACCAGGGTGCGCACGTCGCCGGGGTGCAGTCCGGTGGTGGGCTCGTCGAAGACGTAGAGCACGTGGGTCTGCGCCGAGCGCAAGCCGCCGGCCAGGCGCATGCGCTGGGCCTCCCCGCCGGACAGCGCGGGGGTGGGCTCGCCGAGCGCCAGGTAGCCGAGCCCGACTTCGCGCAGGGCCTGCAACGGCGCGCCGATCCGCGGGACGCCCGCGTAGCGATCGGCGGCGTCGGCGACGGTGAGGGCCAGCACGTCGGCGATGGTCAGCCCGTCCACCCGAACCTCGAGCGTCTCGGCGTTGTAGCGGGCCCCGTGACAGGCCGGGCAGGTGATCGTCATGTCGGGCAGGTACTGCACGTCCAGGGACACCTCGCCGAGGCCGGTGCACACCGGGCACTGCCCGCCCTTGACGTTGTAGGAGAAACGGCCTGCGCCCCAGTGCCGTTCGCGCGCGAGCGGGGCCGCGGCGAACAGCGCACGCAGCCCGTCGAACGCGCCGGAGTAGGTGGCCGGGGTGGAACGGCTGTTGTTGCCGATCGGCGTGGAGTCCACGGTGACGACCCGGGTGATCCCGGCGGCGTTCAGTTCCGCGACGTGTCCGGGCAGCGGCTGCCCGTTCAGCGTCCGGGTCAGCGCGGGCACCAGGCTGTCCAGGATGAGGCTGGTCTTGCCCGAGCCGGAGACGCCGGTGATCAGGGTGAGCCGCTCCAGCGGAATACGCGCGGTCACCCCGTGCAGGGTGTAGAAATCGCCGACGGTGAGCTCGAGGTGCGGGTCCGCCGCCCGCACCGGCCGCGCCTGGCGCGCGTGCGGTTCGGCCGCGCCCGAAAGATAGGGGCCGGTGATCGAATTCGGGTCGGCGGCCAGTTCGGCGGCGGTGCCCCGGGCGATGACCCGCCCGCCGGCGCGGCCCGCGCCCGGTCCCATTTCGATGAGGTGATCGGCCCAGCGCAGCAGTTCGACCTCGTGATCCACCATCACCACCGAATTGCCGTTGCCGACCAGGGCGCGGATCACCGCGCGCAGGCCCTCGACGTTGGCCGGGTGCAGCCCGATGGAGGGCTCGTCCAGCACGTAGAGCATTCCGGTGGAACGGGTTTGCAGAGTCGAGGTGAGCTGGATGCGCTGGCGCTCCCCCGTCGAGAGCGACTCACCGGCGCGGTCCAGGCTCAGATAGCCCAGGCCGAGGGTGCGCAGCGGTTCGATGGCGCGCACGAACTCGGTGGTCAGGCGGGTGGCGAGGGCGTGCATGTCGGCGGGCAGGGCGGCGGCCAGTTCGGTTGCCCAGGGCTCCAATTCGGCCAGGGTCAGCGCGCTGGTCTCGGCGATGGTGCGATCACCGATCAGGGTGGTGAGCGCCTCGGGACGCAGCCGGGCGCCGTGGCAGGCCGGGCAGGTGTGCAGGGTGAAGAACTTGCTCAGTCGCTCGCGCGTGGTCTGGCTGGCGCTGTTCGCGAGTGAATGCCGCACCGCCGCACGGGCGTTCTCGTAGGTGCCGTTGAGTTCGGCGGCCCGCCCGGATTTGGTGGTGACCACTACGTGCCGCTTCTCGGCGGGGCCGTTCAGGACGATCTCGCGCTCGCGCGCGGTGAGGTCGCGGTAGGGCACGTCGATGCGGACGCCGAGCTGTTCGGCGATCTGCGGCTGGAAGTCGCGTAGCGGCAGCTTCCACGGCGCGACGGCGCCGTCGGCGATCGACAGGTCCGGATCCGGGATCAGGGCCGCGTCGTCGATCTCCTCGACGGTGCCCAGACCGCCGCAGCGCGGGCACGCGCCGAAGCTGTCGAAGGCGAAGGACTCCGCGCCCGGTAGTTCGAACTCGCCGCCGCACTCGGGCAGGTCCACCCGGCCGCGCAGCGCGGTGTCCAGCGACGGGGGCAGCCGGAAACCCGTGGGGCACAAATGGGAACCGAGCCGCGAGTACATCAGGCGCAGCACGTTGTAGACCTCGGTCATGGTGCCCACGGTGCTGCGACGGCCGGGGATCGGCGGGCGCTGGCGCAGGGCCAGGGTGGCGGGCAGGAAGTCGATGCGGTCCACGTCGGGTCGCTCGGCCTGGCTGATCCGGCGGCGCGTGTAGGTGGACAGCCCGCCGAGCAGTCGCTGATAGCCCTCGCCGTAGAGGACGTCCATGGCGAGCGAGGATTTCCCCGAGCCCGAGAGCCCGGTGATCGCCACCCAGGACCAGAGCGGGATGTCGACGGTCAGCTCGTCGAGGTTGTGCACGCGCGCACCGACCACGTGGATGGCCGCGGGCAGGTGCTCGGTGCTCATCAGCCGTTCCAGTGCAGCTGCAGTCCGCGGGCGATCTCGGTCAGCGGAATCGGCTGCGCCATACCGATATGCGTGGCCCGGATCGGGATGTCGAGGACGTCGCCGGTGACGTGCTCGTGCCAGCTCGCCGCGGGCCGGCGGTCGGCGATCGCCGTGTCGGTCGCGGTGAAGTGCACCAGGTCGCCGCGGAAGCGGCCGCCGGGTTCGCCGGCCACGGGCCGGGTGAGGGCGGCGGTGGCGCGTTCGACCAGGTCCGGGGGGAAGCTCTCGGCCGCGCGGGTCAGTTCCGCCATGCCGTGCAGCTCGGCCCAGGCCGCGGCGGCGTCGTGCGGTTCGGGGGCCGCGACGCCGTCGGGCGGCGCGCTGTCCATCAGGGCCAGCAGCGCGACCTCCGCCCCCTGATCCTGGAGCCGGACCGCGATCTCGTGGGCGATGCGCCCGCCGAGCGACCAGCCCAGCAGCCGATACGGCCCGGTAGGTCGCACGCGCAGGATCTCGTCCACGTAGCGGGCCGCGTAGTCGTGCAGGGTGGCGTAGGGCTCCTCGCCGCACGCGACCCAGGGGTCCTGCAGGCCGTACAGCGCGATCGAGGGGTCGAGCCGGGTGAGCAGTCCGGCGTAGGGCCAGGCCAGCCCGCCCCCGGGATGCACGCAGAACAGGACATCCCCGTCGGTGCGGCGCAGCGGCAGCAGCACCCGGTAGGACTCGTTCGCGGTGGCGTCGAACGGGTCCGCGCCCCCGGCGGCGAACGGGTCAGCGCCCGCGGCGGCGAACCGCTCGGCCAGTGCCCGCACCCGGGGCGCTTCGAAGAGATCGCGCAGCGCCACGGCGCCGTTCAGGCGGGCGATGACCCGGGCGGCGGCCAGGGAGTTGCCGCCGAGGGCGAAGAACTCGTCGTCCAGCCCGACGCGGTCGAGCCCGAGAACCTCGGCGAAAGCGGCCGCCACCGCCTGTTCGGCGGGGTGCACCGGGGCCAGGTAGTCCGTGCGGACCGGTGGCGGGGTGGGCAGGGCGGAGCGATCCACCTTGCCGTTCGCGGACAGCGGCAGGTGGTCCAGCGGCACGATGGCCGGGCGCAGGTAGTCGGGGAGCCGCTGTGCCGCAACCGAGCTCAGTTCGGCCGGGTCGAGCGTGTGACCCGGCTCGGGTACCACGTAGGCCACCAGGGCCGCGCCCGCCGGGCCGTCGGTGCGGGTGGCGACGACCTGGGCGACGCCGGGCGCGCCGGCCAGCACCGCCTCGATCTCACCGGGTTCCACCCGCATTCCGCGGATCTTGATCTGGAAGTCGGTGCGGCCCTGGTATCGGAGTTCGCCCGCGTCGGTCCAGGAGACGAGATCGCCGGTGCGATAGAGCCTCTCGCCGGGCCCGCCGAACGGGTCGGCGACGAAGCGGGCGGCGGTGCCCGCGGGGCGGCCGAGATAGCCGCGCGCCACCCCGGCGCCGCCGATGTACAGCTCGCCGACCGCCCCGACGGGGAGCGGGCGCAGCGAGCGGTCGAGGACGTAGCAGCGCGTGCCCACGGCGGGCCCGCCGATGGTGATCGGGCGGCTGCCGTCGAGCGCTCCGCTCACGGTGCTGAGCACCGTGGTCTCGGTGGGGCCGTAGGCGTTGACGAGCCGGCGGCGCTCGCCCCAGATCGCGGCGACGGCGGGCGGGCAGGGTTCGCCGCCGGTGATCACCACCGCGAGATCGGGCAACCGCGCGGCCGGGGTACAGGCCAGCACGGCGGGGGTCACGCAGGCGTGGGTCACCCGTTCGCGGCGCAGCAACTCGGCCAGCTCGGGACCGGCGTAGATCTCGGGCGGGGCGATGACCAGGGTCGCGGCGGCGTCCGCGGCCAGCACCAGTTCCCACACCGAGACATCGAAACTCGGTGCGGCCAGGCACAATACGCGCGAGGTCGAATCGGCGCCGATGCAGCGCGCCTGGGTGGCGGCCATGTTCGCGAGGCCGGTGTGCGACACCACCACCGCCTTGGGCCTGCCGGTGGAGCCCGAGGTGTGCATGACATAGGCGGCGTTGGCCGGGCGCGCGTCACGGGCCGGGATACGCGACCGTTCGGGTCCGGGTGCGCCGACCTCGCCCGCGGGGTCCAGGATCAGCACCTCGATGTCCGGCAGCGCGGTATAGGCCGCGTGCTCGGCGGCGGTGGTGAGCATGACGCGTGCGCCGGTCGCGGCGAGCATGGCGGACAGGCGGGCGGGCGGGCAGCCCGGATCGAGCGGCAGGAAGGCCGCGCCCGACTCGGTGACGCCCCAGCACGCCACCGCCCAGGCCGCCGAGCGCGACATACCGAGGGCCACCACGTCTTCGGGGCCGATGCCGTGTGCACGCAGTCGACGGGCCAGGCGCAGGGCGCGCGCGTCCAGCTCACGATAGGTCAGCGTGATGTCGCCGTACCGCAGCGCCTCCGCGCCGGGCGCCCGGCGCACGGCCGAGTCCAGTAGATCCGGGAGCAGCAGATCGACCTCGGCGGTCTCGGTGCGATTCCACTCCTCCACCACCAGCCGGTACTCGTGGCCGCCCAGGATGCCCAGTCGCGCGGTGGGCCGGTGCGGCGCGGCGGCCGCGACTTCCAGCAGGCGGCGGTAGCGCCCGAGCAGGGCGGTGATGGTGCCGTGGTCGAAGAGTTCGGTGGCGTACTGCACTTCGACGCGGAGGTCGGAATCCACCGGGGTGCAGACGAATTCGAGATCGAAGCGCGCGGTGGCGACCGGCGCGAGCACCGGTTCGGCCCGCAGGCCCGGCAGCCGGAGCCGAATCGGATCCAGGTTCTGCAGCACCAGCATGACCTGGAACAGCGGGTGCCTGGCCCGGGACCGCGGCGGATCCAGGGCCTCCACCACCTGCTCGAACGGCAGCTCGGCGTGCGCGAAGGCCCCCAGATCCGCCTCGCGCACGCGCGCCAGCAGCGCCGAGAACGACTCGGCGGCATCGACTTCCACCCGCAGCGCCAGCGTGTTGACGAACATGCCGACCAGCTCGTCCAGGGCGGCGGCGCCCCGGCCCGCGACCGCGGTGCCGACGGTGATGTCGTCGCCGCCGGACCACGCCGAGAGCAGCAGGGCCAGCCCGGCGTGCAGGGTCATGAAGAGCGAGGCGTCGTGCTGTTCGGCCAGCTCCCGCAGCGCGGTGACGACCGGGGCGGGAATCGTGCAGGCGACGGTGCGGCCGTGCAGGCCCGCGACCGGCGGGCGGGGCCGGTCGGTGGGCAGGCCCAGTTCGGCGGGCGACCGCGCGAGAGTCGCCGTCCAGTAGTCGAGTTGACGGTTCAGCTCGGACCCCGGATCCTCGGGTGCGCCCAGGACCTCGCGCTGCCACCGGGCGTAGTCGATGTACTGCACGCCGAGCGGCTCGCGGTCGGGACGGTCGCCGCGCAGGGCGGCCGCGTAGCCCTCGGCCAGATCACGGGCCAGTGGCGCGAGCGAATAGCCGTCGGCGGCGGCGTGGTGCACGACGAAGGCCAGCAGCCACTCCCGGGGCTCCCCCGCGCCCTCGCCCACCGCGAACAGCGCGTAGCGCACCGGCACTTCGGTCGTGAGATCGAAGGGGTCGGAGCAGAATTCGCCGAGTGCCGCCTCGGCGTCGAAGGTGTCGCAGTGCTGTACGGCGAGTTCGCGCGGTACGGGCCGGGCCGCGACCACCCGCTGTTCGCCGACGCCGTCGCGGTGCGGGTAGAACGTGCGCAGCACCTCGTGCCGGGTCACGACGTAATGCAGGGCCGTCCCCAGTGCGGCGACGTCCAGGGTTCCGGTCAGGCGCACGACCAGCTGGATGTTGTAGGCCGGGGATTCCGGGTCCAGGCGGTTCAGCAGCCACAGTCGCTGCTGCGCGAAGGACATCGGGGATCGGTCCCCGCGCGCGACCGCCCGCGGTTCCGGCCGGGCCGGGCGCGGCGAATCCGCCAGGCGCGCGGCGAGTCCCGCGACGGTCGGCGCGTCGAAGATCTCGCGGACCGGAACCTCGGCGCACAGTTCCGCACCCACCCGGGCCGCGACCCGGGTGGCGCTGAGCGAGTTGCCGCCGAGCCGGAAGAAGTCGTCGTCCAGGCCGATTCGCTGCACCCCGAGCACCTCGCCGAAGGCCCGGGCCACCGCGCGTTCGGGCGCGGTGACCGGGGCGCGGAAGAGCTCGGCGTCCGGTGCGGGCGCGGGCAGCGCGGCCCGGTCCACCTTGCCGTTGACGGTCAGGGGCAGGCGTTCGCACGGGACGATCACCGCCGGGGTCAGATACCCGGGCAGCCGCCGTGCCACGGTGGCGCGCAGTCGAATCGGGTCGAGCGCGACGCCGCGTGCGGAGGTGACGTAGGCGACGATCCGGGGTTCGCCGGGACCGTCGGCCCGGACCATGGCCACCGCCTGGGCGACACCGGGCAGGCTCGCCACCGCCGCCTCGACCTCGCCGAGCTCGATGCGCTGCCCGCGCAGCTTGATCTGGGAATCGGTGCGGCCGACGAAGATCAGCGCACCGTCCGCGCGCCTGCGCACCGCGTCCCCGGTGCGGTACATGCGGCCGGGGGCGAACGGGTCGGGCAGGAATCGCGCGGCGGTCGAGCCGGGGCGCGCGCAATAGCCGCGCGCCACACCCGGACCCGCGACGTAGAGCTCGCCGAGCACCCCGTCCGGCACGGGGGCGAGCCGTTGATCCAGTACGTAGCACCGCATTCCGGCGGCCGGGCCGCCGAGCGTCACGGGCTGATCCGGTTCCTGCGGCGCGCTGATGTTGGAGACGATGGTGATCTCGGTGGGGCCGTACGCGACGAGCAGGTCGCGATCGGCGGCCCAGCGGGCGGCCACGGCCGGGGCGACGGTCTCGCCGCCGGTCACCACCGTGCGCAGAACGGGTGCGCCCCCGGCGGTTTCTAGGACGCCCGGGTCCATGGTGGCCAGCACCGCGGGTGTGATGAAGGCGTGGGTCACGCGGGCCGTGGACAGCAGGCTCGCCAGTTCCGGGCCGGCGTAGACCTCCGGCGGCGCGATCACCAGCGTCGCGCCCGCGCCCGTCGCGAGCAGCACCTCCCACAGCGAGGCGTCGAAGCTCGGGGAGGCGAGTTGCAGGACGCGGGAATCCGCGTCGACCGCACAGTTCTCGGCCTGTGCCGCGATCGTGTTCGCCAGACCCGCGTGGGTGACGATCACCCCCTTGGGCACTCCGGTCGACCCGGAGGTGAACAGCACGTAGGCCGCGTCGGCCGGACGGATCGGGCGCACCCGATCGGCGTCGGTGACGGCCCCGGCGCAGACCCCGCCCGGGTCGGCCGGCGGCCCGTCCTCGACCACCAGCCAGGGCAGATCGGGGAGTTCGGGCCGGGCGCCGGGGCCCGTCAGGCCCAGCGCCGCGCCGGAATCGGCGAGCATGAGGGCGATCCGCTGCCCGGGATGTCCCGGATCCACCGGCAGATACGCGGCGCCGGTCTTGGCCACGGCCCACAACGCGACCACCCATTCCACGGAGCGGCGCAGGGCCACGGCCACCACGTCGCCGGGGCCGATGCCACCCCCGATCAGCAAGCGGGCCAGTCGATTCGAGCGCTCGTCGAGTTCGCGATAGGTGAGCGCGCGATCGCCGCACGCCACGGCGCGAGCCTCCGGGAACCGGGCCACCGCCCGCGCGAGGATCTCGGGCAGGGTGATCCGTACCGGGTTCGCCTCGTGCGCGCCCGCGGCCAGCACCCGCCGGCGCTCACCGGCCGAGAGCACGTCCACGCTGTGGATCGGGCGGTCGGGATGACCGGCGACGGCGGTGAGCACCCGCCGGAATCGATCGATCAGCGACTGCGCGGTGCCGGCGTCGAACAGCTCGGTGTCATAGCGCAGCAGGATCACCAGGCCCGAATCGCGCTCGGTGAGTTCGAATTCCAGGTCGAATCGAATCGCCGTGGCGGGCGCGGCGAGCGTCTCCACGCGCACGCCGGGCAGGCGCAGTTCGGGCACCTCGAAGTTCCGGAAGGACAGCGCGACCTGGAACAGCGGATGCCGGGCCGCGGAACGCGGTACCCGCAGCGCCTCGACGATGTGCTCGAACGGCGTCTGTGCGTGGGCCATGGCGTCCAGATCCACCTCGCGCACGCGGTCCAGCAGCTCGGCGAAGGACGCGTCGGGATCGACCGGCACCCGCAGCGGCACCGAGTTGACGAACATGCCGACCACATCGTCCAGAGCGGGCGCGGCACGGCCGGCGGTGGGTGTGCCGATGACGATGTCGCCGGTGCCGGCCAGTTTGGCCAGCAGCAGCGCCAGCGCGGCGTGGGTCACCATGAACATCGAGGCGCGGCGCGCCGTTGCCAGTGCGCGCAGCCGGGCCGTGATCGGTTGCGGCAGAACCGATTCCACGCTCGCACCCGCGTGGCCGGCGACGTCCGGGCGCGGCCGGTCCAGGGGCAGCGCGAGTTCGATCGGGGCGTCGGCCAGGGTCGTGCGCCAGTACGAGAGCTGCCGGGTCAGCTCGGAACTCGGATCGCCGGGGCTGCCCAGCAGCTCGTGCTGGGCGCGGGCGTGGTCGGCGTAGCGGGTGGTGAGCACGGGCCAGTACGGCGCGGTGCCCGTGGTGCGGGCGGTGTACGCCGCCGCGAGATCACGCGCGAGCGGGGCGAGGGAGAACCCGTCGGCGTTCACATGGTGCACGACCAGGGCGAGCACCCATTCGGATCGGTGCGCGGCGTCGCCGGAGGCGTCGACCGCGAAGAGCCGGGCGCGCACCGGCGGAGCGGCGGCCAGGTCGAAGGGCTGGGCCTCGAAGTTCGCCAGGGCGCGTTCCAGCCGGGCGGGCGGGATGCGGCGGATGTCCATCGCGCCGACATCCTCCTGTGCCACCGCCTGATACGGCACGCCCTCGTGTTCGGGGAAGTAGGTGCGCAGGGCTTCGTGGCGCTGCACGACGTCGGCAACGGCCGCCGCCAGCGCCACCACGTCCAGTGCGCCGCCCAGCCGGACGGCCAGCAGAATGTGGTAGGCCGCGCCCGCGCCGCCGCGATCCAGCAGCCAGATGCCCCGCTGCGCGCAGGACAGCGGCACCCGATCCGGTTCCGCGACCGGTTCGGGTGCGGCGGAATCGGATTCGAGGTCGGCACGCGCCGACAACCGTTCCTCGAGCAGGCGGGCCAGGCCGGGAACGGAGGGTTCGTCGAAGAGGTCACGCGACCGGACCACCGCCGCGCCCGCGAGTTCGGCCCGCAGCAGCGTCACCGCGGCGGCCGCGCTCAGGGAGTTCCCGCCGAGGGCGAAGAAGTCGTCGGACCGTCCGACCGGGTCGGCCGCCAGCACCCGGGCGAACACCCGCGCGACGAGTTCCTCGGTGGCCGTGGCCGGTTCGTGGAAGGCGACCCGCGCTCGCTCGGGGGCGGGCAGGGCCGCGCGGTCGAGTTTGCCCGCCGGGGTGAGCGGTAGGTGATCCAGTATCCGCACCTGGGCCGGAACGTAGTGCGCGGGCATCCGATGCGCGATCGCGGCGCGCAACGGCTCGGGATCGGCGGTCGCACCCGGTGCGGGCACGACGTAGGCGACGAGTTCGGGGTCCCCCGGCCCGGTGCGCAGGACCACCGCGGCCTGGGCCACGCCGGGCACCGCCGACAGCGCGGCCTCGACTTCGCCGGGCTCCAGTCGCACCCCGCGCACTTTCACTTGGAAGTCGTTGCGGCCGTGGAAGTCCAGTGTGCCGTCGGTGCGCCACGACCCGGTGTCACCGGTGCGGTACATGCGGGACCCGGGCGCGCCGAAGAGATCGGGCACGAAGCGCGCGCCGGTCCGGCCGGGCCGGTGCGCGTAACCGCGCGCCACCCCGGTGCCCGCCACGTAGATCTCGCCGATGACGCCGGGCGGGACCGGTCGCAACCGCGGGTCCAGGACGTGCACCCGGGCTCCGGCCACCGGTGCGCCGATCGGGACCGGCCCGTCCGCGGCGCGCAGCGGACGGGTGACCGTCGCCCAGACGGTGGTCTCGGTGGGACCGTAGGCGTTGACGAAACACCGGTTCGGAGACCAGCGCCCGGCCAGTTCGGGCGAGCAGGTCTCCCCGCCGGCCGCCAGCAGCCGCAGGTCCGCCAGCTCCGCCGCGGGCAGGGTCGCCAGGACGCGCGGGGTCAGCATGGCGTGCGTGATGCGTTCGCGGGCCAGGAAATCGGCCAGCTCGGGACCGGCGTACACGTCCGGGGGCGCGATCACCAGGGCTCCCCCGGAGCACAGGGCCTGCAACAGTTCCCAGATCGAGGCGTCGAAAGCGGGCGAGGAGACCGCCAGCACGCGGGCGCGCGGATCGGCGTCACAGCGCTGCGCCTGGGTCACCACGACGTTCGCCAGTCCGGCGTGGGTGATGCACACCGCCTTGGGGATTCCGGTGGATCCGGAGGTGTACACGAGATAGGCCGGGTGGGCCAGGTGCAGCGGCCGGGTCCGGTCGGCGTCGGAGACGGGCTCGGCGCTTTCGCCGAGTTCGCCGAACTCGAGAGACAGCCACTGTCCGCCGTGCAGGTCCACCGGCTCCGCGCCGGGACCGGTGATCCCCACGCGCACCAGGGAATCGGTGAGCATGAGGCGGACGCGCTCGGCGGGTGTGCCGGGGTCCATGGGCAGCGCCGCCGCACCGGCGTGCGCGACCGCGCACATCGCCACCACCCATTCCAGCGAGCGGGGCAGCGCGATCGCCACCACGTCCTCCGGGCCCGCGCCGAGCGCTATCAGCCTGTGCGCCAGGTGATTCACACGGAGCGACAGCTCGTGATAGGTCAGCGTGCGGTCCCCGCACACCACCGCCGCCGCCCCCGGCGCGTACGCGGCGGCCCGGGTCAGCAGCAGCGGCAGCGTCGCGGGGACGGCTTCGCCGCCCGCGTTCCACTCCCCCAGCGCCGTGCGCTCGGCCGCGGACAACAGCTCCAGTTCACCGACCGGCACGCTGGAATTCCGTGCCAGCTGGTCGAATACACGGAACAGGCGATCGGCAAGGGCGGTCATGTCCGGCCCATCGAACAGATCCGTGGCGTAGTCCAGGGTCAGGGACAGCCCCGCCGCCGTCTCGGCGAAGGTGAACTCCAGATCGAATTTGGCCACCGGCAACGGGATGTCGAGCGACTCCGCGTGCAGGCCGGGCAGGTCGAACGTGGTCGTTCCGGCAGCGCGCAGCGACAACCCGACCTGGAACAGCGGGTGCCGGTCGCGGGCGTGCGGCAGCCCGGCCGCGCGCACCACCCGCTCGAACGGCGCGTCGTCGTGCGCGAAGGCCGAGAGGTCGATATCGCGGACCCGCGAGAGCAATTCGGCGCACGACTCGGCGTGGTCCACCGGGACGCGCAGCACCAGGGCGTTGACGAACATCCCGATGAGGTCGTCCAGCCGGGCGTCGCCGCGCCCGGCGACCGGGGTGCCCACGGCGATGTCGGCGCCGCCCGAGACCCGGGCGAGCAGCGCGGTCAGCCCCGTGTGCAGCACCATGAACAGGGTCGCGCCGTGCCGGTGCGCGAGTTCGCGCAGGCCGGCCACGGTGCGCTCGGGCAGCTCGGCGGTGACGCGCGCCGCCCGGCGGGTGCGCCGGGCGGGGCGCGGACGATGGGGCGGGAGACCGGATTCCGGTGGCAGGCCGTCGAGGGTTGTACGCCAGTAGCCGAGTTGGCGGGACAGTTCCGATTCCGGATCGGTGTCGTCCCCGAGCACCTCGCGCTGCCACAGCGTGTAGTCGGCGTACTGCACCGGCAGCGGGGTCCACTCCGGTGCGGCACTGCGCAACCGGGCGCGGTAGGCGGTCGCCAGGTCGCGGGCGAAGGGCGCGAGCGACAGGCCGTCGGCGATGATGTGATGCACCAGGACGGCGAGGACGTGCCGTTCGGCGACGGGCTGCGCGGCGGATTCGGCACCGGGGGCGGCAGTCTCGGCAGCGACGTTCTCGGCGGCGACAGTCCCAGCGGTGACGGTCCCGACGCCGGTAATCTCAGCCGCGACGGTCCCAGCCGCAGTGGTCCCAGCCACGACGATCTCAACGGCGGAGGTCCCGGCAGCGGCAATCTCGGCGGCTGGAATATCAATGACGACAGGCTCGGCGGCAGCGGGCCCGGCGGCGGCAGTCCCCACGGCAGCAGACCCGGCAGCAGCAGACCCCACGGCAGCAGACCCGGCAGCGGCAGACCCCGCGCCAGCAGACCCGGCAGCGGCAGACCCCGCGCCAGCAGACCCGGCAGCGGCAGACCCCGCGGCAGCGGAATCCAGCACCCGGAGCAGGCGAATGCGAAGGGGGGACCCGTGCGCCAGATCGATGCCCGCACCGCCGAATTCGCTTAGCTCCCGCTGTAAGCCGGACGCGGGCACCGGTTCCGGCGTCAGCGCTTGCACCACCGTGCCGACCGGTGAGAGCCGCTGCAGCACACCGTCGTCCGTCTCGTGGAACACCGTGCGCAGGGCCTCGTGGCGACCGACCACATCGGTCAGCGCGGCGGTCAGCGCGCTCGCGTCCAGCGGGCCGGTCAGGCGCAGGGCGAGCAGCATGTTGTAGGACGGCGCGGCCGGATCGAGCCTGTTGATCAGCCACAATCGCTGCTGCGCGTAGGACAGCGGCACCCGCTCGGGACGCGGCCGCGGCGCCGGTCGCGCGCGCTCGGCCAGCAGATCCCGGGCGCCGACGCGCTCGGCGAAGCCCGCGACGGTGGGCGCGTCGAACAGATCGCGCACCCCCGCCGCCACGCCCAGCGCCGCGCCCACCCGAGCGGCCACCACGGCCGCGCTCAGCGAATCCCCGCCCAGCGCGAAGAAGTCCGCGTCCAGGCCGATGCGGGCGGCGCCGCCCGCGGGCGCGGCCGGGAGTTCGGCGAACGCCGCGGCGACGGCCTTCTCCGCCACCGTGACGGGTGCGCGGTAGACGGTCGCGGGCGCGGCGGGAGCCGGCAGCGCCCGCCGGTCCACCTTGCCGCTCGGGGACAGCGGGAACCGGTCGAGCAGTACGATCGCGGGCACCATGTACCCCGGCAGTCGCTGGGCGGCGGCCACTTCCAGCTCTCGCGTGGTGAGCAGGAATCCCGGTTCCGGCATGGCGTACGCGACGATGCGCGGGACCCGCGGGCCACCGTGCAGCACGACGACCGCCTGCGCGACGCCGGGGCAGTCGGCGAGCACCGCCTCGATCTCCCCGAGTTCGATCCGCAGACCGCGCAGCTTCACCTGCGCGTCGGCGCGGCCGTGAAAGACCAGCGCGCCCGCGGCATCCCGGGTCACCAGGTCGCCGGTGCGGTAGAGCCGCGCACCGGAGCCGGTGAACGGGTCCGCCACGAAACGGGCCGCGGTGAGCGGGAATCGCCCGAGGTAGCCGCGGGCCAGTCCCGGGCCGCCGAGGTACAGCTCACCGACCACGCCCGGCGGCACGGGGCGCAGCCAGGGGTCGAGCACGTGGGCGCGCACGCCGGGCACCGGGTCGCCGAGGGTGATGGGGCGGTCCGGAACCATCGGGCCGAGGTGGGTGACGATGCTGGCCTCGGTGGGCCCGTACATGTTGACCAGGGTGCGCCCGCGCGCCCACGCGGCGACCACGGCCTGCGGGCAGGCTTCGCCGCCGGTGGCCAGCAGTCGCGGCGCACCCGGCGCGGGCGCGGTGGCCGCCAGCACCGCCGGGGTCAGGAAGGCGTGCGTGATGCGCTCGCGGCACAGGAATTCGGTCAGGCGCGGACCCGCGTACGCGTCCTCGGGGGCGATCACGAGGGTGGCGCCGGTCGCGGTGAAGAGCAGTTCCCACAGCGAGGCGTCGAAGGTGGGCGCGGACCCGCACAGCACGCGGTCGCCGGGACCGGCGGGCAGCGAGACCGATTGGGCGGCCAGCAGATTCGCCAGGCCCGCGTGCGTCACCGCGACGCCCTTGGGCGCGCCGGTGGAGCCCGAGGTGTAGATGACGTAGGCCGGGTGGGCCGGGTGCGCTGGACGGGGGCGGTCGGCGTCGGTCACGGGTGGCGCGCCGGCGGCGGCGTGGTTCCGCGTCGGCTCGTCCAGGACGATCCAGTCCGCGACCGCGCGCACTTCGCCGGCCAATTCGGCCGTGCCGGTGTCGATTCCGACGCGGACGCCGCATTCGGCGAGCTGGGCGCGGACCCGTTCCACGGGATGGCCCGGATCGATCGGCAGGTACGCGGCGCCGGCGGCGAGCACACCGCGCAGGGCGATCAGCCAGTTCACGCTGCGCCGGGCGGGGACGGCCACCACATCACCGGGGCCGATGCCGAGCCCGCACAGCCTGTGCGCCAGCGCATTCGAGAGTGCTTCGAGCCGCGCGCCGCTGAGCACGGTATCGCCGCAGACCACGGCCTGCTCGACGTCGTGGCGCGCGGCGGCGGCGAACAGCTCGGGCAGTGCGACCGGGTCCGTCCCGCGCTCGCCGGGCGCGGCGCGCAGTGCGGCGACCTCGGACTCGGACAGCAGGCCGATCCGCCCCACCGGGGTATCCGGGCCGGCCGCCACGAAATTGCCGAGAAATAGCAGGAAGCGGTTCAGGTGGTCGTCGAGTTCGGGTTGGTCGTACCTGTCCGGATTGGCGAGGATGTCGACCGACAGACCCTCCGCGGCGCCCGCGCGGTACAGGTTGAAATGGGTGTCGGCGACCGATCCCGAAGCGAGGATGCGGTATTCGCCGATCGCCGCGCCGAAGCGGCTCGTGCGTTCGAAGAACATCAGGTTCACGGTCGGGCCCGCGACCTGCTCGGCGCCGACCCCGAGATCGCGGCGCAGTTCCTCGAAGCGATAGCGCTGATGGCGCAGGCCCCCGGTGACGTCGCGGGCGGCGGCGATCACGAGTTCGCGCACCGTCACCGCGCCCGCGCAGCGCAGCCGGACGGGCAGCACGTTGGCGAGCATGCCGCCCGACTTCTTCAGCGCGGCGGTGGTGCGCGCCGAGGCGGCCAGCCGCAGCAGGGGTTCGGTCTCCCCGGTGCAGCCCGCCTGGAACGCGCAGATCGCCGCGACCAGCAACTGCGCGGGACTCGCGCCGCAGTCCGCGGCCAGGCGTTCGAGCTCCAGCCAGCGCGCCGGACTCAGCGCGCCGGCGGCCCGCAGCGCGGGCGGCAGCGGCGCCCGGCCGCGGCGCACGCGCGCGGGGCCGGGCGCGGGCAGCGGCGCGGTCCAGTCCGAGAAGCGTTCCCGCCAGTACTCGCGGTCGGCGAGAAAGCGCGCCGAGGACCGGTATTCGGCGTCGGCGGCCTGAATGCGGGCCGGGGACAATCCGCCGAAGGACGGCGGTTCTGCCTGCGCCAGCAGCGCCTCGTACCACTGCCCGATCCGGGCGATCAGACTCAAGCCGCCGTAGCCGTCGATGGCCACGTGATGCATCTGCGCGTACCAGATGTGGTGTTCGGGTCCGACCCGCAGCAGCGCGCCCGCCCACAGCGGAGCGTCGAGCAATTCGATGGCGCTGCGATGGCGGCGATTCATCCAGTCCAGCGCGGCCGCATGCGGTTCGGGCTCGCTGGCGCAGTCCACGCGCTCGAGGCCGCCGCCGATGTCGGCCGCCATCCACTGGTACGGCCGCCCGTCGACCTGACCGATCCGGAGCCTGCCGACGCCGAATTCCTCGAAGGCCCGCCGCGATGCGGCGTCGAACAGGTCGGCGTCCAGCGCGCCGCGCAGTTCCAGGTAGTGCGCCTGGCCGGGCAGCGCGCGCGGGCGGCGGCCCGCGGCGTCGGCACGGTGCCCGAGGTCGTCCGCGAGCCACAATTCCATTTGGGCCCTGGACAATTCGAACGGCACGGAGTGGAGAACGTCCGGAGAATCGGCGAGCACTGTCCCTCCCGGAGTCGAGACCTGCGGAAAACGCCGGGCGAGTTCGAATTACGCGCCCGTGATTGCGGACAGTACCGGAAGTTTGCTGGAAGTCTGCTGTCATTCGATCCGTGCCGTAAGTGGACGAATGATCAGGCGGGCGAGCCGATCACCGCGCGGCCCGGCGACGGCAACCCGGCGACAGCCGCCGTCGGGCCCGTACTCCGCTCCCGCACAACGAGAACGGCGGCCGCCCCGAGGGACGACCGCCGTTCCGGAACGGACGGATCAGCTGGTGATCGACTCCCGCTCGTCCACCCGATGCGACTTCGTGCCCCAGCCCACGTGGGCCTCGGCGCGCATGCGCTCCACCATGTGCGGGTAGTGCAGCTCGAATGCCGGTCGCTCCGAACGAATCTGGGGCAGCTCGTAGAAGTTGTGCCGCGGCGGCGGGCAGGTCGTCGCCCACTCCAGGGAGTTGCCGTAGCCCCACGGATCGTCCACGGTGACCACTTCGCCGTACCGGTAGGACTTGAAGACGTTCCAGACGAACGGCAGCATCGAGGCGCCGAGGACGAAGGCGCCGATGGTGGAGATCGTGTTCAGCAGCGTGAAGCCGTCGGTGGGCAGGTAGTCCGCGTAGCGGCGCGGCATGCCCTCGTTGCCCAGCCAGTGCTGCACCAGGAACGTGGTGTGGAAACCGACGAACGTGGTCCAGAAGTGCCACTTGCCCAGCCGCTCGTCCATCATGCGGCCGGTCATCTTCGGGAACCAGAAGTAGATGCCCGCGAAGGTCGCGAACACGATCGTCCCGAACAGCACGTAGTGGAAGTGCGCCACCACGAAATAGGTGTCCGACACGTGGAAGTCCAGCGGCGGCGAGGCCAGGATGACGCCCGACAGACCACCGAAGAGGAACGTCACCAGGAAGCCGATCGACCACAGCATGGGCGTCTCGAAGGTGAGCTGCCCGCGCCACATGGTGCCGATCCAGTTGAAGAACTTCACCCCGGTGGGCACCGCGATCAAGAACGTCATGAACGAGAAGTACGGCAGCAGAACAGATCCC
This sequence comes from Nocardia sp. NPDC005978, assembly GCF_040614455.1. Lineage (NCBI taxonomy): Bacteria > Bacillati > Actinomycetota > Actinomycetes > Mycobacteriales > Nocardiaceae > Nocardia > Nocardia sp. NPDC005978. The sequence continues at coordinate 67,542 of NZ_JBEXUS010000003.1, read as the reverse complement.
GTCGCGTACATGTGGTGCGCCCACACCGCGATCGACAGCGCCGCGATGGCCAGCGTCGCGTAGACCAGGGTGGTGTAGCCGAAGATCGGCTTGCGGCTGAAGACCGGGTAGATCTCGGACACGATGCCGAAGAACGGCAGCGCGATGATGTACACCTCGGGATGACCGAAGTACCAGAACAGATGCTGATACAGGATGGCGCCGCCGTTGGCCGGGTCGTAGATGTGCCCGCCGAGGTGCCGGTCGTAAGCCAGGCCGAACAGGGCGGCGGTCAGCAGCGGGAACGCCAGCAGCACCAGCACACTCGTCACCAGGATGTTCCAGGTGAAGATCGGCATGCGGAACATCGTCATACCCGGGCAGCGCAGGCAGACCACGGTGGTGATCATGTTGACGCCGCCCAGGATCGTGCCCAGGCCGGAGACGGCCAGGCCCAGGATCCACAGGTCCGCGCCGACGCCGGGCGAGTGCACGATGTCCGAGAGCGGGGTGTACGCGGTCCAGCCGAAGTCGGCCGCGCCGCCCGGGGTCACGAACCCGGCCGTGGCCATGGTGCCGCCGAACAGGTACAGCCAGTAGCTGAACGCGTTCAGGCGCGGGAACGCCACGTCGGGCGCGCCGATCTGCAGGGGCAGGATCACGTTCGCGAAACCGAACACGATGGCGGTCGCGTAGAAGAGCAGCATGATCGTGCCGTGCATGGTGAACAGCTGGTTGAACTGCTCGGGCGAGAGGAACTGCATGCCCGGGCGGGCGAGTTCACCGCGCATGAGCAGGGCCATGAGCCCACCGATGAGGAAGAAGGTGATGGCGGTGCACAGGTACATGACGCCGAGTACCTTCGGGTCGGTCGTCGTCACCGCCTTGTAGATGAACGAACCCTTGGGGCCCATGCGCGGCGGGTAGGGCCGGGCGGCCTCCAACCCCGATTCCGGCTTGGGAGCTACGGCAGTCACCACATCCTCCTCGAGGTCGGTCCGGGACTGGTTATCGGCCTCGGAACCCACGATGAACGGCGCTCAGCGTACGCACAGCAATTCGATTCTGGCAGAGAACACTCCGACCGGACGGTCAGGACACCGCTCGGATCTCCGGCGGCTGCCAGCGGCCGTCGACGGCCTCGGGGCGGGGCGCGTACAACCGCAAGGTCAGCGAGAACATCCCCGTGGCCGGAATCGGGAGCCAGTTGCCGCGCGGAACCGCGGGCCCGGGGTCCGCGTGCTGGATCAGGATCTCGGCCGACCCGTCCGGCGCCGGGACCACCGGCAGCCCGTGCCCCACGGCGTAGATCCGGTCCGGATTGTCGACCAGGAAATTCTCGGCGTCGTACGCGGTGAGCGACCAGAAGGCCGCCACCGGCGGGAACCGGCCCGCCTCGAAGCGAATACGGAACATGCGCGGTTCGCCGTTGACGTCGGCACTCAGCTCGGGCGTGGACGGATAGAGCGCGTCCTCGGGCAGATTCGCGCCGAGCCCGCGCTGGGCGATCGCGGCCCGCTGGAGGTAATCGGTGCCGTAGGCGCCCAGCGCGGTGGAGAAGAGCCAGCCGTTCTCGGTGCGGGTGCTCGGATCGATGTGCGCGGTGATGCGCTTGCGGGCGGCCGCGGCCGCCGCGTCCAGGGTGGCGATGGGGAAATCGTCGACGCGGCCGCCGGGTTCGATGCCGATCCGGGCGAACCGGCGCAGCGCGGGGGCATCGGCGGGCGCGGGGGCGTCGATCGTCATCAGGGTGCACAACCGGTCGAAGAAGGTCCGCCCGTCCAGTGCGGCCACATCCGCGAGCGGGGCCGTGAGCTGCTCGCTCGGGACGATCGCCGGACCGGTCCGGGTGGCCTGGGGATCGGCGAGCCAGTCGGGCAGGGGCGCGAGCCGCATCCGATCCTGCAGCGCGCGCACCGCAGGCACGTCCCCGGCGCCGTTGACCTGGATCCGGCCCAGCAACCAGGTGGTGTTCGTCGGCACGGCCAGGTGCGTCACGCCCGGGGGCACCGTGCCGTCCCAGCCCGGGCCGCTGATCAGGTAGGTGTACAGCGCCGGTGTGCCCGCGACCCCGGGGCGCGGGGCGCTCGGGTGGTGCACCGTGTTCGTCCACGCGTCCAGCAGCTGCATGATCCAGTAGCGGTCCGGTTCCATGGCGGGCACCTGCAGCACCATGGGTTCGCCGGACAGGTCCAGCCAGGCGTTGGAATACAGGGTGTCCTGGTTGGCGCGGACCATGAGGCGGTCCTCGTCGGTGGGCAGGGCGCGGCTGTGCCGGAAGGCGTTGACCGGACCGCCGGCATCCCGCGTCGCGTGGATCAGCACCAGTGGATAGCCGAAAACATAAGCGTCGGTGGCGATTTGCAGTGCCTCGTCCGCGCCGGGGGGCGCGTCCTCGTCCGCCTCGCCGGAGCTGCCGCACGCACCGGTCAGCGCGGCGGCGGCCAGACCGGCGGCCAAGCCGAGCAGCGAGCGTCGACCGATGAGGGCATCCATGGCGAATCACAAGCTACTCTCGCGGCGCGCTCGAGTACGCGAGGTTTAGCGCCGCGCGTCGGGGTTATCACGAATCAAGCGCAGTGATAACCTGATTCATCTCAACGCAGCGGGGGGCAGCGTCGCCTGACCGTATCTCCCAGGCAGCGGTGTCCGGTTCCACTACGCACAGCGCTCCCCCACGGCATAGGCGAATCCGATGGATCTTCTCAACCCGCTAGACGCGATCTTCCTGGCAATCGAATCCCGCGAGCACCCCATGCATGTCGGCGGGCTGCAGCTCTTCGAACCGCCCGCGGAGGCCGGTCCGGACTTCACGCGCGAACTGTTCGCCGGCATGGCCGGCGCCACCGACGTGCGCACCCGCTTCCAGCGCCATCCCAGCCGGAGCTTCGGCGGCTTCTCCAGCGTCAACTGGTCGCATGCCGAACAGGTCGATCTCGGCTATCACCTGCGGCGTTGCGCCCTGCCCGGCCCCGGCGGCATGGGCGATCTGATCGATCTGACCGAACGCCTGCACGGCACGCTGCTGGACCGGCACCGGCCGCTGTGGGAGGCCAGGCTCATCGAGGGTCTGGACGACGGCCGGTTCGCGATCTACATGAAGATGCACCACGCGCTCATCGACGGCGTCTCGGCCATGCGCCTGCTGCAGCGCACCCTCACCGACGACCCGCTCGACACCCGGGTGCGCGTGCCGTGGGGCACCCGCCCGGTCGAGACCGACAGCACCCCCGAACCGCGCAACCAATGGCAGCAGCTGCGAAAAGCCTTGCCGCGCATGGCCCGTAGCGCAGCATCGATCGCCGCGCCGCTGCGCGGAGCCATCGACGGGCGGCTCACCATGCCCATGACCGCGCCGCGCACGATGCTCAACGTGTCCATCGGCGGCGCGCGCAGCGTCGCGGTCCGGTCGTGGCCGCTCGAACGCGTCAACGCGATCCGCCGGGCCACCGGGGCCACGGTCAACGACGTGGTGCTGGCCATGAGCGCGGCCACGCTGCGCTCGTACCTGCTCGAGCACGGCGCGCTGCCCGACGAGCCGCTCATCGCGATGGTGCCGGTCAACGTGCGCAGCGCCGCCGAGTCCGACACCTCCGAGGGCAACATGGTCGCGGCGTGCCTGGCGAACCTGGCGACACACATCGCCGATCCGGTGGACAGGCTCACCGCCATCAGCACCTCCATGCGCGAGACCAAACAGGTCTTCACCCAACTACCCAAGATCGAGGCGATGGCGCTGTCGGCGCTGCTCATGTCGCCGCTCGGGGTCTCGCTGGTGCCCGGCTTCGAAGCGCTGCCGCGCATGCCGTTCAACCTGGTGATCTCGAACGTGCCCGGGCCGCGCAAACCGGTGTACATGCGCGGCGCGCGGCTGGACGCGAACTACCCGCTGTCGATTCCCTTCGAATCGCAGGCCATGAACATCACCCTCACCACCAACGGCGACAACCTCGACTTCGGTTTCGTGGGCTGCCGGCGCACGGTGCCCGATCTCTATCGGCTGCCGCAGCACATGGAGAACGGCCTGGCAGAACTGGAACGGGCCGTCGCCTGAGGGCACGGGCGGCGGCCGAACGCACCGGGCCGAGCCCGGACGCACCGGGATGAGCCGCGCGGCGGCGTGATCTCTACGCTGGCCGGGTGGACACCTCTTGGCCCGAACTGCGGAAACGAAGTCTGATCAGCGAGGACCCGGCGGTACTCGCGCTGAACAAACCCGCCGGGATCTCGGTCACCGGGGAACGCCACGACACCGACATCGTGGAACTCGCCGCGGCCGCCGGGGAAACGCTGTACCCCGTGCATCGCATCGACAAGGTGACCTCCGGGCTGGTGCTGCTGGCCAAGGAGCTGCCCGCGCACGGCGAGCTGACGCGGCAGTTCAACAAGCGCACCGCGCGCAAGGCGTACCTGGCGGTGACCGCCTCCACCGGACTGCCCGAACGCGGGGTCATCGAGCTGCCGCTGAGCGTCGGGCGCAAGAACCGGGTGCGCATCGCCGCACCGCGCGAAAGCATTCGGCGCGTGGGCGATCGGTGGCAGGTCCCCGAGCAGGAGCTGCTCGCGGGCAAGAACTATCCGTCGGTCACCGAGTTCGTGACCCTCGCCGACACCGGGACCCACACGGTGCTCGCGCTGCGGCCGCTCACCGGGCGACGGCATCAGATCCGGGTGCACCTGGCGTGGATCGGGCATCCCATCGTCGGCGATCCGCTCTTCGACAAATCCGGTGCGCACGCGCGCACGCATCTGCACTCGTGGCGCCTGGGACTGGACGCCTCCTGGCGCACGCCGCCGGTGCTCGACCTCGAGGCCGATCCCGATCCGGACTTCTGGCAAGTCGGCGGCGAACCCGTAACCGGCGCGCCCGGGCAACTACTCGGCATCGCGCGGGACGCGGTGACCGCCGCCACCCCCGAAGTGCATTGATGTGAAACCGCTATATTCGGTGGCGAGTCTCACCGAGACCGCATATGGGCAGGTCATCTAGCCTGAATCGGTGGCGCAAGGGTGCGGCACGTTCGGGCGCGACGATGCGGCCCTTCACAGAAAGCGAACGCCGATGGTTCTGCTGGCACAGCTGAGTGACACCCACTTCGATCTGGGCGCCCGTAACGTCGAACGCGCCGAGCGGGTGATGGGGTTCCTGGCCGAACTGCCGCAGCGACCCGACGTCATCGTCGTCACCGGGGACATCGCCGACGAGGGCGACATCGAGGAATACCGCCAGGCCCGCGCGGCGCTGGTGGCCGACGTGCCGGTGCTGATCATGCCGGGCAATCACGACGACCGCGGGCACATGCGCACCGTGCTGTTCGGCGTGGACTCCGACTACGCGCCGATCAACCAGGCGCACAGCGTGAACGGTCTCACCCTGGCCCTGCTGGACTCCAGCGTGCCCGGCAGGCCCGAGGGATATCTGGACGAGCAGACCTACGCGTGGCTGCTCGACCTGCTGGCCGCCACGCCCGCCGACGACGTCGTGCTGATCGCCATGCACCACCCGCCGGTCGCGGTGCACAGCACCGTGGTCGATCCCATCCGGCTCACCAATCCCGAACGGCTGGCCGAGATCGTCGCCGGGGACGACCGGGTGCTGGCCGTGCTGACCGGGCACGTGCACTCGGGGCTGGTCACCTCGTTCGCGGGCAAACCGCTGGTCGTGGCGCCCAGCATCTCCTCCACCATCGGCTGCGAATGGGAAACCGCCGCACCGGGACACGTGCCGATCGACTTCGCGCCCGATCCCTCGATCCTCTTCCACTCCATCCGGGACGGGCGGCTGCTGTCGGCGTTCCGCCCCATCGCCATGCGCGGGCAGCTCAGCGCACCGGCGGAGTGAGCAGCGCGCGCCGATAGGTCGAGGGCGTCGTGCCGGTCCAGCGCTTGAACGCGTGAATGAAGGTCGACGCCTCCGCGTAGCCCAGCCTGATGGCCACATCGCTCACCGAAAGCGGTGTGGCCGTGAGCATTTCCTCCGCGAGTGCGCGGCGGACCTCGTCCAGCAATTGCCGGTAGCCGGTGCCCGCGGCATCCAGGTGCCTGCGCAGCGTGCGCGTACTGACGTTGAGATCTCTTGCCACGGAATCGATTCCGGGAGGCGCGGCGAAACCGTCGGCGCCCCCGCGCGGGACGAGCAGCTCCCGCACCTCCGCGGCGATGCCGGTGCGGGCGCGCCTGCGCGAGACCAGCTCGCGGCACTGGGCCAGGCACATGGCCCAGGTGTGCTCGTTGGCCTGGGGCAGCGGGCGTTCCAGCACCGCCGGATCGAGGCCGAACAGGTTGTGTGGACGCTCGAATTCCGGTCGCAGGCCGTAGATTTCGTCGTACAGACCGGCATCGGGCGGAGCGGGGAAGTCGAACTCCGCGCGGACCAGGTCCAGCCGGTGCCCGAGCAGGTCGTTCAGCATGCCGAACATCGCGGTGACATCACGTTCCACCAGGAAACGCCGGACATCGCCGGGCACCCGCTCGTCGTGGATGCGGGCCACGAATTCGCCCGGCTTCCAGCGAGCGACCGGAATGCAGAAGGTGAAACTCAGCTCCAGATAACGCAGTGCGAACGCGATGGCCTCACCCAGGGTCGGACTGCTGACGCACGCGAAACCGAAGATCCCGAACGTGGTGATCCGGTACCGCCGCCCGACCTCCAGGCCCAGATTCGGCCGATCTCCCAACTCGCGCACCAGGTTCCGGATGACGGCCAACTCGGCCTGGGCGTCCACCTGGGCGTCCGGATCGCCCAGCCCGCGCTCGCTCACCCCGCTGCCCTGCAGTATCCGACCGGCGCCGACCCCGTGCTCGCGCGCGAACCCCGTCATCAGCGCGATACTCGCGACGCCCCGGGGGAAGTCCCAGTCCCGAATCCCCGCCTCCTGAACCGTGCTCATAGCCAAAGTATGGCCGAAAATCTCGATTAAGACACCCACGTGGACGAGGTCCCGGTTTTAGAGTGGAGGGGTCTGCGCTAGGCGAGGAGGGCAGCATGCCGTCGGTGATCATCATCGGGGCCGGGTTCGGTGGGCTGGGGATGGCCATGGAACTGCAGCGGAACGGTTTTCACGAGGTCACCATTCTCGAACGAGCGGATGACCTGGGCGGGGTGTGGCGGGACAACACCTATCCGGGCGCGGCCTGCGATGTGCCCTCGCCGCTGTACTCCTACGCGCGCGGGCCCAAACCGCAATGGCGGCAGCGGTATTCGGGACGCGAGGATATTCAGTCCTACATCCGGGACGTGGCCGAACGGCACGAGCTCGGACAGCTGATCGTCTTCGGGGCGGAGGTCGGCGAGGCCGAGTTCGACGCGGTCGCCGGGCAGTGGACGGTGCGCACCACCGACGGCACGGTGCGCACGGCGACCGTGCTGATCTCGGCGGTCGGGCAGCTGTCCCGGCCCGCGATGCCCGCCATCCCCGGGATCGAGAGCTTCGCGGGCGCGTCCTTCCATTCCGCGCGCTGGGATCACACCGTCGACACCGCGGGCAAGCGGGTGGCCTGCATCGGCACCGGAGCCAGCGCCATCCAGTACATTCCGGAGATTCAGCCGGGGGCCGGCGCGCTGACGCTGTTCCAGCGGACCCCGGCGTGGGTGCTGCCCAAGTTCGACACCGACTACAAGCCGGTTCATCACCGCGTGCTGCAGCGGGTGCCGGGAATGCCGCTGGCGGAGCGGTTCTCGTGGTGGGCGATCGCCGAGTTCGTCGCGCTGGGGCTGGTGGAGTTTCCCGGGATCACGCGGGCGGTGGCCAAGCTCGCCGAGAAGCAGCTCGACGAGCAGATCACCGATCCGGAGCTGCGGGCCGCGCTCACCCCGGACTATCCGATCGGGTGCAAGCGGGCACTGTTCTCCTCCGACTACTACCCGGCGCTGGCGCAGCCGAACGTGCGCGTGACGACCGCGCCGATCATCGACATCGTGCCCGAGGGGGTGCGCACCGCGGACGGCGCCGTGCACGCGGCGGACGTGATCATCTACGGGACCGGGTTCAAGGGGACCGAGTTCCTGTGGCCCATGGAGATTCGCGGGCCGGGCGGGACCACGCTGTCCAAGGTCTGGGCCGACGGCGCGCACGCCCACCTGGGAATCACGGTGCCGGGATTCCCGAATCTGTTCCTGATCTACGGGCCCAACACCAACGTCGGGGTGGGGTCGATCATCTACATGATCGAGTCGCAGGCCCGGTACATCCGGCACGCCGTCCAGATTCTGGCCGAACATCCGGGGCACGTGCTCGAGGTGCGGACGGAGGCGGAGCTCGCGTTCAACGACGCGCTGCAGCAACGACTCTCCCGGACGCCGTGGAACTTCTGCACCAGCTGGTACCGCACCGCCGCCGGGCGCATCACCAACAACTGGCCGGGCACCACCCGCAGCTACCGGCACCGGACCCGACGGGTCCGGCTCGCCGACTATCGACTCACCAGCGCACGCTGAAACCGCAGGTCGGGGCGATCCTGTGGCATATTCACGCCCATGCGCACTCGCCCGAGGCTGATCGCCGTCGCCGCGCTCGCCGCGGCCCTGCCGCTGACCGGCTGTTCCTCGTCCTCCGATGAGCACGCCAATCACGCGGTGACCGGGTCGTCGAACTCCGCGCCCGCGGCCACCACGACCGCCCCCGCCGGCTCGCCGGCCTCGGTCCTGCCGACCGTCGCCCCCGGCGCCGAACAGTTCGAGATCTACGTCGGCCCCGCCACCGTCCCGTGCACCGGCGTAGCCCCGATGGAATGCCTCCGGGTCCGCCGAGACCCGAACGCCGCCTGGGAGAATCACTACTCCGGCATCGAAGGCTTCGACTTCGAACCCGGCTACACCTACCACCTCCTGATCGAGCAACGCCCCCGCGCCGATCCCCCGGCCGACGCCCCCTCCGCCACGTGGCACCTCGTCTCGGTCCTGTCGAAGACCCCGGCCTAGCGGCTCGGCGCGAATCAACAGCTACGGCGCGCAGCCCCAGTGCCCCCGACCGGTCAAGAATCTGAGCTCCGAATCGACACGGACCGGGCCCTGCCGAGCAGCGCGAATCGAAGAGCCCTCGACCCGAACCCGCGACCCGGCCGCAGTCCGGCCGGAACGAGCCCGCGCCAACAGAATCGGCGCGGGGCGCTTCGACTGAGCCGACTGTCGAATACCTCTGCAACACAGCGTTTTTGATGGACTATTGCGACAGCCGCCGCCGCTGAATCCGGCACTCGGTCTCGGATCTGTCGAAACCGCCCGCATGAATGCCGATGTTCGCCCGCACCGACACTGTCCGGGTCCTGGCGAGCAGCGCGGATCGACGAGCCCTCGACCCGAACCCGCGACCCGGCCGGAGTCCGGCCGGAACGAGCCCGCGCCGACAGAATCGGCGCGGCAGGCGGTTCAGCCGGACGGGTTGTCAGATGCCGGTGCGGCACGGCTTGTTTGGCGGATTCTGTCGCTGCTGGGCCGGCACCTGGTCTCGGGGCTGCCGAAGCTGCCCGTGTGAGAGCTGATGTTCGCCCGCACTACCGCGCTGCGAACGCGCGTCGGTAGCGAGCGTCGCACGGCACGACCGCTCCCGTTACGGTGCGGTCCGTGCCGGTGGTCCGGCCACCGTGTGTCGGAGGCCAGGGCGAACCGCGGTTTCCATCGTGGTCAGGTGGACGGGGTGGGGTCCGTTTCGCCGACGGTGACGGTGACGGGGGCGTCGAGGGCGATCGTCGTGCCGGCGGCGACCGACTGGGCGATGATCTTGTCGGCTTGGGTGGCGTCGGTGACCTTCTTCGTGGTGGTTTGCAGGGTGCCGGTCCAGCCGGCCGCCTTCAGAGCGGCGGCGGCCTGGGTCGTGGTGTGGCCCACGAGGTTCGGCATCGTGACGGTCGTCGTGGTCTCGCCGGTCGAGACGTAGGCGGTGATCTTCGTGCCGGCGGCGCGCTCGGCGCCCGCGGCCGGATCCAGGGCCAGCACGGTGCCCTTCGCGGCGGCGTCCTTGCGCTCGACCTGCACCACTACGAAGCCTGCCGCCTCCAATTTCGCCTTCGCCGCGGCGATCAGCGCGCCCACCACATCCGGCACGGTCACCGTGGGCGGTTTGGCGGGGCTGTAGGAGGTGGTCGTGGTGGTGGGGGTCGGGCGGTAGCTGGTCGCGGTGACTTCCACCGTGGTGGTCGGCGGCGCGTCCGTCGTGCTCGACTCGTAGGTGACGCTGCTGACCGTGGTGGTGGTCGGCAGCGTCCGCGTCGTCGAATCCGACTGCCGGGACTGGAGATACGCCAGGGCCACCACCACGATCAGCACCGCGACCAGCGGCGGCACCCAGACCGCCTTGTTCCGTACGCGGGTCGCGCGCGGCGGCGGGTCGTGCGAATCCGGCGGTTCCGCCGCGGCGGCGGTATCGAGCAGCGTGGGCGGGGAATCCGCCGCGGCGAACCGCGGAACGGGCTCGACCCGCGGCGCCTCGCGCTCGATCTGCGGCAGCTGGCGAGTGGGCGGCAGCGGCCGGCGATTCGGCCCCGACACCTGACCGGCGGCGGGCGCGGCCGGACGGGCCGGTGCCGCGGTCGAACCCGCGCGGCCGGCCGAGGCACCCGGCCCTACAGGTTGCGGCCCCTGCCGATTCGGCTGCGCGGCGTCCCCGGCGTGCTGCGCGCCGGGCTGTTTCGCGGGGGCGACCGTGCCGGTGTACTGCACCCCCTGCCTGTTCGCTGCCACGGTCGTGGGCGGTCCCTGCCGCGTCGCCGGGGTAGCCGAACCGCCGGACGGCGCACCCTGCCGAGTCGCGGGTTCGGCGGGCAACGCGCGCTGCGCCCCTTGCTGATTCGCGGGTGCGGCCGCGCCGGTGAGCTGCGGGGACGGGGTCGGGCGGGCCGCGATGCCGGTGGGCTGTGGGGCCTGGCGGGGCGGGTGTGAGGTCGCGCCCGGGAACTGGGGGCCGGATGGATGGTGTCCGGTCGGTGGTGACTTCGGGAGGGTGGGCTGGGAGCGGGGGTCCGTGACCGGGGTGCCGGAACCCTTGGGCGAGGGCGTGATCGGGTCCGGGCGAGCGGTCGTGCCCGCGGGAGATTGGCCGGGGTGGGAGGTCGGGCCGGAGGTCGGGTGGACCGGCTGCGCGGTCGTGCCGGGGTGGGCGGCCGGGCCTGCGGGAGGTTGGCCGGACTGGGCGGTCGTGCCGGGGTGGGCGGCCGAGCCTGCGGGGGGCCGGCCGGGGCGAGAGGTGGTGCCGGGGTGGAGGGTCGGGACGGAGGTCGGGTGGGCGGGTTGCGGGGTGGCGGCGCTCGTGGGGGTTGGCTGGGCACGGTTGGGGTGGCGGGGTGCGTCTTTGGGGGCGGGGGCGGCGCTGAGCAGGTCGGTGCGGGGCTGGGTGGGGTAGCGGGGGTGTGAGGGCTCGCGGAGGGATTGCAGGGCCGCGCGGGCCAGCTGGGTGCAGTTCTCGTAGCGGCCGGCGGGGTCCTTGTGCAGGGCGCGGGCGATGACCTCGTCGAAACCCGTTGGCAGGGTGGGGATGTGGCGGGTCGGCCGGGGGATCTCGCCGTAGGCGTGGTTGTACAGCAGCTGGCCGACGCTCTTGCCGGGGAAGGGCAGTCGGCCGGTGAGCATGTGGTAGAGCGTGCAGCCGAGGGAGTAGACGTCCGCGCGGTGGTCGGCGTCGCCCGGACCCGTCCAGCGCTCGGGCGCGGCGTAGTGGAAGCTGGCCAGCACCTCGCCGATGTCGGTCAGCTGCCGGCTCTCGTCCAGCGTCTTGGCGATGCCGAAGTCGGTGAGCAGCACCCGTTCCGGCTGTCCGCGGGTCAGCAGGATGTTGGCCGGCTTCACATCCCGGTGCAGGATCCCGGCCGCGTGCGCGTGGTCCAGCGCGCCCGCGGTCTCGGTGATGATCCGCACCGCGCGCCCCGGGTTGAGCGGGCCCCCGCGCAGCGCCACCGACACGTCCTCGCCGTCGACGTAGGTCATGGCGATCCAGAGCCGGTCATCGTCCTGCCCGCGCGCGTACACGGTCACGATGTTCGGATGATCCAGCCGCGCAACGGCATCGGCCTCGCGCCGGAATCGCGCGTGATGCTCGGCCCCGCCCCCGCCCGGCACGGTCAGCAGTTTCAGCGCCACGAAGCGCGGCAGATCCCGGTCCCGGGCCTTGTACACCGCGCCCATCCCGCCGGCGCCCAGCGCCTGCACGATCTCGTACCCGGCGAATTCGTCACCCGCCCTGAGCGACCCTGCCACCTGCGATTCCCCCTCGGCGCCATGGACCTTCGCCCTGCCTGCCCGCGCTGTGCGACCAGCCGTAACCATTCCGCCTGCACGTCGGGACACGATGCGGACACTGGTTCATCGACACGACCCCCCGAAAGGGTTAACAACCCCATCATCCACCACTACCAGGACAGCTCCCGGCAGTGGTTCGCCTCATCGGGCCCCTCGGTCTGCAGGGTCGCGTGATCGATGTGGAATCGGCTGGACAGCAACTCCTGTGCGGCGCGCAGCACCGGGCCCGTCGGGTGCGGCGGTGTCACGGTGAGGTGCGCCGACGCCACCTCCATGCCCGAGGTCAGGGTCCACACGTGCAGATCGTGGATGTCCGCCACCCCGGGTATCGCCCGCAGGGCGGCGGTCATCTCGTCCACGTCGAGCCCTTCGGGACTGTGCTGGAACAGGATTCGCAACGAGCGCTTGGCCAGCACATAGGTGCGCGGCAGCACCCACACGCCGATCGCCACGCCGATGATCATGTCGGCGTACCGCCATCCGGTGGCCAGGGTGATGGCCGCGGAGAGCAACACGCCCACCGAGCCGATGAGGTCGGCGAACACCTCGAGGTACGCGCCGCGGATGTTGAGGCTCTCCTGCGCGCCCGAACGCAGCAGCAGGAACGAGACGATATTGGCGATCAGCCCCAGCGCGCCCACGATCAGCACCGGCCACCCCGGCACCTCCGGCGGCTCCCCCAGCCGGGCGATGGCCTCGTACAGCACGTAGATCGCCACGCCGAACAGCAGCAGCGCGTTCGCCAGGGCCGCCAGCACCTCCGCGCGGTAGTAGCCGAAGGTTCGCGTCGCGGTCGGCCGACTGCGCCGCGCCAGCAGAATCGCCGACAGCGCCATGGAGATGCCGACCACATCGGTGAGCATGTGCGTGGCGTCGGAGAGCAGGGCCAGGGACGAGGTGGCGATCGCCACCACGAACTCGACCAGCATGAATATCAGGGCGATGGCGAGTGCGAGCACCAGGCGGGGCAGGTATTTGCCCGAGGCGCTGGACGGCGTGACGCCGTGCGAATGATCATGTCCCACGCCGACCAATATATGCACGAATGCGCATGAATGCAATCAGCTGTGTGGGGATGTCGTGGAGGTATCCCCGGGTCCGGCCGCACACACGGCAGACTGGTGTGCGTGACCGATTCGTCCCAGACCCGCGCCGCCGCGACCGGCCCCCCGCCGCCCGCGGGCGCGCTGCGCCCCATCGAACTCGCGACCGGCGCGGTCCTGGGCGGCGCGACCGTCGGATTGGTGACCGTCGGTTCGCTGGTTCCGTTCGCCGCCGCGCTGCAACTGGTGGCGGCCGTGCCGATCGGACTGCTCGCGCATCGGCACCGCCTGCGCGCCCTGATCACCGCGACCATCGCCGCGACCCTGGTGACCTTCGTGGCCGGCGGACTCGTGCCCGCCGTGAACCTGGTCGGCGTCGCGGTGGTCGGCGGCATCATCGGCATCGTCAAACGACGGCACGGCGGCCTGCTCGCGGTGCTCGGACTCTCCCTGCTGACCGGCCTGCTGGGTGCATCGTTCTCCGTCGGAATGCTGTTGCTGTTCTCCCGGGCGCGCCAACTGCTGTTCGACAGTATCGCCAACACGGCCAAGGGCCTGGAGAACATCGCGGCGCGCCAGTCGGCGCTCGAGCCGCTGGGCCGGGGCATCGCCGAGGCCACCGAGTACGTCCTGCGCTGGTGGTGGCTGTTCGCCGGCGGCGGCGTGGTTTTCGCGATGCTCGCCAGCGGCGTCATCTCCTGGTTCGTACTCGGCTCGGTGCTGGACCGGCTGGCCTGGCTGCCCGGCCGCGACGACCTGCTCGACGCGCCCGCCGACGACCGCCCCATCGCACCGCTGCCGATCACGTTGCGCGAGGTCGCGTTCCGCTATCCGAACGCGCGCACCGACGCCCTGCACGGCATCGACCTGACCGTCCGCAGCGGCGAGTTCATCGCCGTCGTCGGCCACAACGGCTCCGGAAAGTCCACGCTCACCCGGATTCTCGCGGGCCGCCCGCCGACCGGCGGCACGGTCACCCGCCCCGGCGCGGCCGGACTCGGCCTGCGCGGCGGCACCGCCATGGTGCTGCAGCGCCCCGAGAGCCAGACCCTGGGCGTCCTGGTTCGCGACGACGTGGTGTGGGGCCTGCCCACCGGCCACGCCGCCGAGGTCGACATCGACGGGCTGCTGCGCGAGGTCGGCCTCGAGGACATGGGCGGGCGCGAGACCGCCACCCTGTCCGGCGGGCAACAGCAGCGTCTGGCGGTGGCCGCGGCCCTGGCCCGCAAACCCACGCTGCTGCTCGCCGACGAAGCCACCTCGATGATCGACCCGGAGGGCCGCCGCGACCTGGTCGCACTGCTCGCGGATCTGCCGCGCCGCCACGACATGGCGGTGGTGCTGGTGACCCACCACGAAGCCGACGCCGCCGCCGCGGACCGGGTGATCCACCTGCGCGGCGGGCGCACCGTCGACCAGCTCCCAGCCTGGCCGCGGCCGGTCCGCGATCAGCGCCGGCGGCCCATGGGCAACCCCGTGCTGGAACTGCGCGACGTCCGGCACACCTACAACAGCGGCACCTCGTGGGAGGCGCCCGCCCTGCACGGGGTCGACCTGAGCGTGCGGCGCGGGGAGGCGCTGCTCATCGTGGGCGGCAACGGTTCGGGCAAATCCACCCTGGCCTGGATCATGGCCGGGCTCACCCTGCCCAGCTCCGGCAGCTGCGAACTGCGCGAACTCACCGGCAGCAAGCCGGTGCACAAGCGAATTCGCGCCGTGCAGTTGGCCTTTCAGCATTCCCGGCTGCAGTTGCAGCGCCAGACCGTCGGTACCGAGATCGAGGACTGGGGCGGCAACGGCACCGCCGCGGTCGCCCGGGCGCTGGACGCGGTGGGGCTGGACCGGGCGCTGGCCTCGCGGTCCATCGAGGAACTCAGCGGCGGTCAGGCCAAACGCGTGGTGCTGGCCGCGATGGTCGCCAGCCGCCCGCAGGTGGTCGTCCTGGACGAGCCGCTGGCCGGACTCGACCCCGAAGGCCGCGCCGGAGTCGTGGAACTCATTGCCCGGCTGCGGGATTCGGGCCTCACCCTGATCGTCATCTCGCACGACATAGCCGACGTCGCCGCCGTGTGCGACCGCATCGTGCACCTGCGCGCGGGCCGCATCGCCGAGAGCGACACCGTCGCCGCGCCGCCCGCCACCCACGATTTCACCGGAGGATTCCGATGAGCAGCGTCGTACTGCGCGAAGTGCCGGTCGACAGCCCGGTGCACCGGCTCTGGGCCGGCACCAAGATGATCGGCGCGTTCGCGGTGAGCGTGCTGCTCATGTTCGTGCCGTCCTGGCCGCTGATCGCCATCGCCGTCGCCTTCCTGGTGCTGGTGTGGGTGCTGGCGAAACTTCCGCTGGGCACCCTGCCGCGCTTCCCGTGGTGGTTCTGGGCGGGCATCGCGCTCGGCGCGCTCATCAACGCGCCGGTGGGGATGACCGCGGTGCTGTCGTACACCAAGGTCGTCATCTTCGGTTTCATCCTGCTCGGGGCCTCGTTCCTGATCGCCTGGACCACCCCGATGGGCGAGGTCGCGCCCGCGCTGGCCAAACTCGCCGCGCCACTGCGCCGGATCGGCTGGACCCGGCGCGGGGTGCGGCACCGGATCCCGGTGGACGAATGGGCGGTGGTCATCGCGCTGACCCTGCGCGGCCTGCCACTGCTGCTCGAGGAGATGCGCATCCTGCGCGCGGCGCGCCGGCTGCGCCCCCGCGATTCGGTGATGAAGATGGCCGAGCAGAACCCGCTCGTCGACATCCTGACCGCCGCCATGGCCGTATCCAGCCGCCGGGCGGGCGAACTCGGCGAGGCCATCACCACCCGCGGCGGCACCGGCGAACTCACAGCACGCCCGGGCGCGCCGGGCCGCGCCGACGTGGTGGCCTTCGCGATCATCGCGGCGGTATACGTCCTGGGATTCGGTATCGACCTGCTCATTTGACCAACACCGGTCCCGAAAATGATTCGACGTGTCGGTCCGGCACGCTAACGTGGTGTCCAAGAACGCGGGGTAGCGCAAAAGCACGGGGGCTCAACATATTTCCGGCTGGAACGGAATTGTTCGTGTTGGGCGTGCGTTGGCCCGGAAACCTGATGAAGATTGGACACAACACAATGCTGCGCAAATTCACCGCTGTCGCCGCACCCGTCGTGACCGCCGTCGCCATCGCGGGGGCGGGGATCGCACAGGCCGAGCCGGGTACGCCCGACATCGGCTACGAGGCACGCCTGGTCGGCAACACCGTGGTCACCACCCTCACCGACGGCGAGTTCGAATACGCCGGAAACACCGTGAACATCAAGGACACCGCGGGCAACACGGTGGTGGCCCTGCCGCTGTCGTTCGTCGCGGACGGCCTGGTCCACCCGCTGCCGAGCACCATCAGCGACGACGCCCGGACCCTGTCGCTGACCGCGGTCAAGGACGCGGCCGCGACCCGGCCCGCCGCCGTGCAGGAGATCGCCTCGCCGATCGAGAACCAGAAGGCGATGGCGAACTTCTCCAGCCAGTTCGGCATCGCCACCGCGGTCGGGGCCTTCATCGGCACCGCCGTCGGCGCCCTGATCGGCGCGCTGATCAGCTCCCCGACCGGTCCGGGCATCGTGGCCGGGCTGATCACCGGTGCGGCGGTCGGCAGCATCATCGGCTCGCTCGCGGTGGGTGGTCCGACGCTGTTCGTCGCCGGTATCGAACTGATCTCCACCCTGGCGGCCGCCCCGGGCACCACCAAGTGGGCGAGCGTCAGCGAGTACTAGCGATTACTCCGAATCACTTGGGGCGCGGTTGATTCCGGCCGCCCCCGAGGGTTCGCGACGCGGGTCCCGATGATCACCGGCCCGGGAGGTGTCAGCCCACACCGACCCGGGCGGGTGCGTCGGGAGCCGAAACACACGGGGGGATCAGCGCACGTTGCAGCCCGGCGTGGCCGGAATCCCCGCGAACCGGTCCGACAGATAGCCCAGGACGCCCAGAGATTCGACGACCGCGGCGGGATTGTGGCCGGAGATGCCCGAATGCACCGCGGTCAGGTTCGCGCCCTGGGTGCAGTAGTTCTCCACCAGGCCGCTGAAGCCCTCGACCGGGATCACGTCGTCCTCGACGCTGTGATAGAGGTACAGCGGCACGTCGGGTGCGTTGCCGCCCAGTTCCTGACGCAGGGTCGCGGTGCGAAATGCCGGGTGCCACAGCAGATTCGGGGTGTCGGAGTAGTCGTCGAGCTGTCGATTGACATATCTGGCGACCAGATCCGCTCCGCACGCGTTCGCCTCCCGCACCAGCAGGTCGCGGCCGTTCTGATTCAGCGCGTCGTACAGGCCGGAGCCGGGATCGTTGCGCGCCAGCGCCACCAGGATCAGCACCGCCAGACCGGCCTGCCCCTGACCGTTCACCCGCTGCGCGATGGCGGCGATGTCGGCGGGCACCCCGCCCGCGGCCACGCCCGCGAACCACAGGTCCGGGGCATAGCTCGCGCGCTGCTGCATGGCCCACAGGGTCGCGAACGCGCCACCCGAATAGCCCCACGCCCCGATCGGGCTGGCATCGGTGATCCCCAGCGGTGGAAAGGATTTGGCGGCGCGGACGCCGTCCAGGACGCCGCGCCCGGAGTTCACGCCGTCGAAGAAGCGCGATTGCGGACCCTCGTAGTCCGAGACCACGATCGCCCAGCCGCGGCGCAGCATCTCGGTCAGGAACGGCACGTCCAGCAGGGTGTTGACGATGGAGAAATCACGGCCGCCGCGCAGCGCGTACGAAGGCGCGCAGCGGGTGCCGAGACTGTCCTCGGCGACCTGATAGGACAGCAGCGGGCGGGTGCCCGGGCCGAACCAGGGCAGCAGCGGGGCCAGCACGGTCGCCATGTCCGCTACGGCCGCACCGGCGGAATCGGTGCTGCGGTACTGCACCTGCCAGCCCGCGACCGGCAGCGGCAGGCCGAACACCGAGATGGGGCGCGAGTTCAGTACGGCGCCGTTGTCCGCGGCCCCGAGCCCGGCCGGCGCGGCGTAGAACGGATCGTCATCGGGGAACGGGACGTTCGCGTGCGTGAGCGGCATCGCCACCGCGGCCGCGACCATCGCCACCAGCGCGACCAGGACGATCCGGCCCCACATTCGCACTCTGTCCGCACCCCTTCGCGCGCTGTTCGAGATTCCCCTGACCGATGCGACATCCCACCGCATATACACGCCTCCAGCGTCCCTTTCGCCGACGCTCGGGGCACGAGAAGACGCGCGTCACGCCGTCCTCCATATTCCAGCGCATCGGAGTTTCAAACGTACTGCCCGGAATACCCGCAGGTCAACGTGCTCCCGCGCGTCGCAGCTACGGCGAGGCGACCGAAATACACTGCCTCACAGGCGGATCGAACGGCCCGTTCGGAGCGCACCACACGCACCCCACCGTCGCGCGATTCATACCTATTGCCCCGGTTCACACACTCACCGAAACTCGCAAACCGGACATCCGTCGTCAGAGTACGACGCCGCGGCGCCCGGCCTCCGGCGACACAGCGACACAGCGACCCGATCGGTATCGACTCGAATCGATGCGCCGCCCCGGCGGCTCGGATCGCGACACCGCCGCCTCCCCCGCGGGCGAGCGTCCCGGTCCGGCCGTCCGCCCCGCCGCGGATCCGATGCCGGTCGGCCTAGCCGAGTGGCAGTCGCCGGTTATCCACAGTCTTCCCGGGGTGTGGACCGGGGGTTGTGGATCAATGAAGGGTCCAGATGCGGGTTACTGGATATTTATCCACAGGCCAGTGGGCGGGATGATGGGCCGATGCTGTTACGCCGGGTGATCGCCCTCTACGTCGGGTTGTGGTGGTACGGGCTGTCTATGGCGATCATGCTGCGGGCGGCGCTGGGCCTGGACCCCTGGGACGTGTTCCACCAGGGCGTCGCCGACCACGTGCCGCTGAGTTTCGGGACCGTGGTCGCCATTACCGGTGCGGTGGTGTTGCTGGCCTGGATTCCGCTGCGGCAGCGGCCCGGACTGGGCACCGTCAGCAATGTCGTGGTCATCGGCATCGCGGTGGACACCGGGCTGTGGCTGCTCCCGGAGGTGGACGGCTTGCCCGCCCGGATCGCGGCCATGGTCGCGGCCGTCGTGCTCAACGCCGCCGCCACCGTGCTCTACATCGGTGCGGGCATGGGGCCGGGTCCGCGCGATGGCCTGATGACTGGACTGGTCCGGCGGACCGGCCGCCCGGTGTGGCTGGTGCGGAGCGGCCTGGAGGTCACCGTGCTGAGTATCGGCTGGCTGCTCGGCGGCAGCATCGGCGTCGGCACCCTGGTCTACGCCTTCGGCATCGGGCCGCTCATCCACCTGATGATCCCGTTCGCCGATCGCTTCCTGCCCGGATTCCATCCCGAGCCCGCACCCGCGGCCACCGCGCCCGGCCCGGCCGCCCCGGCCCCGGCCTGACCTGGACCGCGTTCGCGCGCGACCGGACACGCGTAGGGTGGGCGGGCGAAAGTTGTTGTGGGAGCTATCGATAGCGGAGAGCGATGCGGCACGGTAACGGTGTTGAGATTCCGGAGACGCTCGAGGACGTGTGCGCGCCCGAGCGCATGGCGCTGATCGTCTACGACATGCAGGTGGGGGTGCTCGGGCAACTCGAGCACGGGCCGCAGATCATCGAACGCGTGGTGCGGGTGGTCGAGGCGGCGCGCCGCGGCGGATACCCGATCATCTTCCTGCGGCACATGTTCCTGCCGAAACGGCTGATGGGCGCCTTCGCGCTGCGCATGGCCATGAGCTGGCAGCAGGTCGACTCGGTCGAGGCCGTCGTGCCGATCCTGCAGCGCGACACCCCGGGCTTCCAGCTGGTGCCCGAACTGCAACCGCGCGCGGGCGAGATCGTCTTCGACAAGACCTCCATGTCGGCCTTCGAGGGCACGCCCCTCGCCTCCACCCTGCGTGATCTGGGCATCGGCGCGTACGCCATCACCGGCGTCGCCCTCGAGATCGGCATCGCGCCGACCGTGACGCACTCCACCGACCTCGGGTTCGTCCCGATCGTGGTGCGCGACGCCGTCGGCGGCAAGGACGAGGCCGGATTGGCCCGCGCCTGGGACGAATTCGCCTTCCAGGGCCATGTCATCGAGACCGATGTGGACACCATCGCACCGCTGCTGGAGAAGTCCGGCTAGCGCTCGCCGTCCGGCGGTGCGCTCGGCGTGAAGATCCAGGCCTGCCCGTGCTTGCCGGGCAGGTAGACCGAGTCCCGCCGTTTGGCGATCACCCCGGGCGCGTCGTCCGCGCGGGCGCGGGCCAGGGCCTGCGCGCCGGAGCCCCGCAGGGGCGCCGGGACCACCAGGACGGCCGCCGCGCCGGTCAGTGCTTCCAGTACCCGCCGGCGATCGTCATAGCGCTTGCGCAGCAGTGACGTGCCGTTCAGGAACAGGATGTCGGTGGCCACGAACACGGCCCGGCTCGGATCCGCCCGCAACAGTGCGGAATCGGCGCGGCCCTGCTCGTCGAAGACGACGGCCGCGCCGTCGAGCACGACGCGATGTCCGGCCAGCGCGGGACCGAGTTCCGCCAGGGCCGGGTACTTTCCGGTGACGGTGCGCCCGGTGCGGCCGCGCAATCGCACCGTGCCGTCCTCGATCTCGGCGATCAGCCGCACGCCGTCGCGCACGAGGTCGAAACTCCAGTGCGCGGCGTCCAGTTCCGAGACGTCACCGTCGGTGGCGCGCATGGGGAGCAGATCGCGCGGCAGCGCCGCGCCTCCCGGTGAATCATGTTGCCCGCCAGCATCTTTCGAGACACCCGCGGACTGATCCTTCATCAGGTGCATGAGCCACTGTTTACCCTCGGTCCGGATCAGCGCGTAGCGCCCGTTCAGCCGTTGCCCGCTGAACCGTACGATGACCTCGTCGTCCCGCCACTTCTCGGTCTCGTAGGTCCCCGAATCCCAGATGCCCATCTCCCCCGCGCCGTACTCGCCGCGCGGGATGGAGCCGTGAAAATCCAGGTATTCGAGCGGATGATCCTCGGTGTGCACCGCGAGCCGGTTCTCGTGCGTATCGACCGGCGGCCCCTTCGGCACCGCCCAGGACACCAGGACGCCGTCCCGCTCCAGGCGCACGTCCCAGTGCAGCCGGCGGGCGTGATGTTCTTGCACCACATAGCGATTCCCGGCACTCGGGGCGGGCGGCGACGCGGGGACCGGTTCCGGCGTGCGCGCGGCATCCCGCATGGAACGGTAGGTGTGCAGCCGATCCGGCTGCGCGGCAACGGAATCCGTTTCCAGCGGCGGGTCCAGTTCGGCGAGCGGATCACCGTCGCTCGCGAAGCGGCGCAGTACTTCCTCGAAGCGCAAATGCCGCAGCTTCTTCCGATCCGCTATCTCGTCCCACTCGCGCGGCGCGGCCACCCACGGCTCCTCGCGCCCGCGCAGGGAGTAGGGCGCGATGGTGGTCTTGGCC
Source organism: Nocardia sp. NPDC005978 (assembly GCF_040614455.1). Taxonomy (NCBI): domain Bacteria; kingdom Bacillati; phylum Actinomycetota; class Actinomycetes; order Mycobacteriales; family Nocardiaceae; genus Nocardia; species Nocardia sp. NPDC005978. Next base: position 45,872 of record NZ_JBEXUS010000003.1, on the reverse strand, counting down.
GGATTGTTCTGGCTCCAGTCCAGGAAGACCTTGTCCGCGCGCGCGGCCTTGGCCATGGTCGCGGTCACCAGTTTCGGGCGCAGCTGTTGCAGGTTCGTCGCCACCTGCTTGGCCACCGCCGACGCCCCGTCCGGACCCAATTCCCGGTCCAGGGGCACATAGATGTGAATCCCCTTGGAGCCGCTGGTCACCGGGAACGCCCGCAGGCCCACCTCGGCCACCACATCGCGCAGGATCAGCGCCACCTCGGCGCACTGCGCCAGCCCCGCACCCGGTCCCGGATCCAGATCGAAGACCAGCCGGGTGGCCGGTCCCCGGGCCGTCCCCGCGAAACGCCATTGCGGCACATGCACTTCCAGCGCGGCCTGCTGGCCCAGCCACGCCATGCCCGCCACCGAATCGATGAGCGGATAGACCACATCGCGGTCGGAGTGCGCCAGGGACCGCCGCTCGATCCACTTCGGCGCGTGCTCGGGCAGATTCTTCTCGAAGAACGCAGTCTCGCGAACCCCGTTCGGCCAGCGCTTGCGGGTCACGGGGCGCTGCGCGATATGCGGCAGCAGGGCCGGGGCGATGGCGGTGAAATAGTCGATGACCTCGCCCTTGGTGGTCCCGGTCGCCGGGTACAGCACTTTGTCGAGGTTGGTGAGCCCAACCTCGACGCCCCCGAAATCCCGCCGGGACCTCATGGGGTGCAGTCTAGGGCCGGGCCGCGCGAATTCCGGGCACCCGGCAGCGATCGAGCGTCCGGCCCGGCATGCGGCCCGGCGACAACGCCGACGGGCCGCTCGGTCACCGGCGGCGCAGCGCGATCCGCCGGACCCGAACGGCCCGTGAGATGTGCGGCGGCGGACTAGGCCGGCGGCTGGTTCTTCGGCGCCTCGTCCGCGGCGGGCGGCACGGGATCCGGCGCCGGCGCGGGCTCCGGTTCGGCCACGGCCTCGGTGGGGGCGGGGGTCGCGGCGGGCTCGGGAGCCGCTTCCGGGGCGGGAGCCGGGGCATCGGCTCCGGCCGCGGCGTCGGCCGGAATCGCGTTCTTGACGGCCTCGGAACCCTTTTCGATCTGCGAGGAGTACTTTCCCCCGGTCTTGCCGTCGATGAACGTACCGGCCTTGTCTACCGCGTTCTCAATTTTATCGGCGTTCTGGGCCGCCACTTCCTTGCCCTTGCCGACCAATCCCTTGAGCGTGTCAATCAGACTCACAGCTGCTGCACTCCTTCACTCTCGGTCTTCGGTCATTCGCGCACATCCTCCCACCACGAATCCCGTGGTGGGAGGCCAATCGGGTCGATCCGCTGACCCGGTTTGGGCACGGCGACCTCGGTACCGGCCTCCTGCGCCGCCGCGACCAGCCGCCGGACGGGCTCCGACCAGCCGTGGAACGCCAGATTGAAGGTGGCCCAGTGAATCGGCACCAGCAGGCCGTATCCGGCGTCCCCGACGCACAGATCGGCGTGCGATCGGACCGCCTCCTCCGGATTCATGTGCACATCCGGCCAATGCCGATCGTAGGCGCCGATCGGCAGCAGCGTCAGATCGAAAGGTCCCAGGCGCGCGCCCGCCTCCGCGAACGCCTTGGTGTAGCCGGTGTCGCCGCCGAAGTAGACGCGGCGGGTCGGACCGGCGATCGACCAGGACGCCCACAGCGTGGTGTTGCGCACCAGACCGCGGCCGGAGAAATGCCTGGCCTCGGAGCAAGTGATCACCAGGTCGGTGCCGTCGTCGCGATTGCGGTTCAGATCCGAGAGGGCGACCGAAGCGGCCCAATCCAATTCGACGACCCGATCCTGGGGCACGCCCCACTGGCGCAGGTGCGCGCCGATGCCGATGGGCACGATGAAGACCGCGTCCTGCCCGGTGACGAGGGCGTCGACGGTCTCGCGATCCAGATGGTCGTAGTGGTCGTGCGAGATCAGCACCGCGTCCACCGGCGGCAGCGCCTCGATCGGGGTCGGCACCGGATGCAGCCGGGCCGGGCCGACCAGCGGCGAGGGCGAGACGCGCTCGCTCCACACCGGATCGGTCAGCACGCGGTAGCCGTCCACCTCCACCAGGCAGGTGGCGTGGCCGTACCAGGTCACCGCCAGATCCGCGGCCTGTTCGGGCAGCGCGGGCGTCTGCACCGGGATGCGGCCCGGCGGGCGGCCCGAATTGCGTTGGGTCAGAAGTTGATACAGCAGTTCCAGACCCGAGCCGGTGAGCTGACTGCTCGGCTCGGTGTTGTGGAACTGCCCTTTGCGATAGGTCGCCGCACCCGTGGCGGTCGGGGCGATGGCCGACATCGACGCACCGATGGCGGAGGGAATGCCCCACGCCGCCCGCACCAACCAGGAGATACCGAAAGCACCAGCTGCCATACCCACCAGTTTCCGCGAATTCGCGGTCATGCGCCCCCCGTTCATCGGCCCTGGAATTTCGCGGGACGCTTCTCCATCCGTGCCACTCGCGCCTCCTGCGCATCTTCGCTGGTCCAGGCTGCGCGCAGGGCATCGGCCTGCGCGTTGGTGTCCTCGCCGCGGGTGGCGTCGTCGTTGAAGACGAGCTTCATGTGCCGCAGCGAGAGCGGGGCGAGCTCGGCGATGTGCTTCGCCCACATCTGGGCGTCCGCGAGCGTGCCGATCTTGTTGGCGAATCCGAACGTGTAGGCGTCCTGCGCCGAGATCCGTTCCGCACCCAGCAGCACCGTGCGGGCCGGGCTCGAGCCGATCAGCGACGATAGTCGGCGCACGGTCCAGCGATCAACGGAGATACCGAGTTTCGCCGCGGGTACCGCGATGAACGAATCCGAGGTCATGACCCGCAGATCCGAGGCCAGGGCCAGCTGCACCCCGGCGCCGAAGGCCCCGCCGTTGATCGCCGAGATCACCGGCACCGGCACGGTCTCGATGGCGTGCAGCATGGCGAGCAGGCCGGACAAGAAACTGTCCGAGTAGACACCGTCCAGATCCGCGCCGGCACTGAAGAGCGGGCCCTGGCCGGTCAGCACGATTACCCGCGACGTGGCCGCGGCCTCGTCGATCGCGGCGTGCAACAAGCCCACCAGCTCTTCGTTGAGTGCGTTCCGCCGTTGCGGACGCTGCAGTTCGATGGTGACGACCTCGCCATCGCGGCTGACTCCGAGCATTTGTCCTTCCCCACTGAGCTGCGTACCCGTGCTTTGCTTCACTCTAAGCGGGCGTACCGTCGGGTCCGTGACAGCAACACCCGATGTCGACATCCTGGTGATAGGCGCCGGGCAGGCCGGATTGTCGGTCGGCTATCACCTGCGCCGCCTCGGATTGACGCCCGAACGGGACTTCCTCATCGTCGACCACTCCCCCGCGCCGGGCGGGGCGTGGCAATTCCGGTGGCCGTCACTGACATTGAGCACCGTGAATCGGGTGCACGATCTGCCGGGCATGTCATTCGCGGAGACATTGGCCGCCGATGCGGTGGGCGCGGGCGACGTTCAGGCCGCGACGGCCGTGCCGCACTATTTCGCGCTCTACGAGAAGCGGTTCGATCTGCGCGTGCTGCGACCGCGCTCGGTGCGTGTGGTCTGCGACCGCGCGACGGGCGCGACCTGCCCCGATGCCGAAGTGGACGGGTTGCTGCACGCCGAGACCCGGGCGGGCGGTGCGAACTCGGGCGCGAATTCAGACCAAACAGTTTCTATTGGCGGCGCGGACAGGACCATTCGCGCGCGCGGTCTCGTCAATGCCACGGGCACCTGGGACAAACCCTTCATTCCCTATTACCGGGGCGCGGATACCTTCGCGGGACGGCAATTACACGCGCACGACTACCGCGACGCCGCCGAATTCGCCGGCAAGCACGTGATCGTGGTGGGCGGCGGCATCACCGCCGTCCAACTGCTCGACGAGATATCCGCGGTGACCAAGACCACATGGGTGACCAGGCGCGAACCGGTGTTCCGGGACGGCGCGTTCGCACCCGAGGACGGGCGCGCGGCCGTGGCGCTGGTCGAGGACCGCGTCCGGCGCGGCCTGCCGCCCGGGTCGGTGGTGTCGGTGACCGGCCTGCTCGAGACCGATCGGGTGCGCGCGGCCCGCGCCCGCGGGGTCATGGACCGCAAACCCATGTTCGACCACATCGAACCCGGCGGCGTGCGCTGGGCGGACGGCGAGTTCCAGGCCGCCGAGGTGATCCTGTGGGCCACCGGATTCCGCAGCGCCCTGGACCATCTGGCGCCGCTGCGCCTGCGCGGGCCGGGGGGCGGCATCACCATGACCGGGCGGCTGGCGACCCAGGTCGCCGCCGATCCGCGCATTCACCTCATCGGGTACGGGCCCTCTGCCAGCACCATCGGCGCGAATCGCGCCGGGCGGGCGGCGGCCGCGGAGATCACCGAATACCTTGGCCTGCCGGTGAATTGACGCCGCAGGCTGGTCCGGCGCGCCAAAGGTCGAAGGCCCCTGCGGCGCGCCGGCGCCGCAGGCTACTCGGGCGCGCCCGCGTCGAAGGTGTCCGGATCCGGGCCGAGGCGGGAGCCGCGGTCCAGGCCGGTGATCCGCGCGACCTGCGCACCGGTGAGCTCGAAATCGAAGATCTCGAAGTTCTCCGCGATACGAGAAGGCGTGGCCGACTTGGGAATCGCCACGTTGCCCAGTTGCATGTGCCAGCGCAACACCACCTGTGCGGGGGTGCGGCCGGTCTCCTGCGCGATCGCCAGGATCTCCGGATCCTCGAACTCCGCGCCCCGGCCCAGCGGGCTCCACGCCTCGGTGATGATGCTCTGCTCGGCGTGGAACTTGCGCAGCTCGTTCTGGGTCAGATAGGGGTGCAATTCGATCTGATTCACCACCGGGGTCTCCCCCGTCTCACCGATCACACGCTCGAGATGTGCGCGCTGGAAGTTCGAGACCCCGATGGAGGTGACCCGGCCCTGCGCCTTCAACGCCTGCAGGGCGCGGAAGGTGTCGACGTACAGATTGGACCCGGCAATCGGCCAGTGAATCAGATACAGATCCAGCACATCGAGCCCGAGCCGCTCCATGCTGGCGTCGAACGCGCGCAGGGTCGCGTCGTACCCCTGCTCGGAATTCCAGAGCTTGGTCGTGACGAACACCTCGTCCCGCGCCAGCCCCGACTTCCCGATGGCCCGCCCCACCTCGGCCTCGTTGCCGTACACCGCCGCGGTGTCGATGCTCCGATACCCCACCCCCAGAGCGGCGCTCACGATCTCCACCGTCTCGTCGGCGTCGACCTTGAACACCCCGAATCCGAGCTTGGGCATGATCTGCCCGTCCCCCAGGACGATAGACGGCACTGCGCTGGTCTCGCTCCGGTAAGTCACCATTCCGACGGTAGGAGCCCTTTCCGCGCACGTCAACCACGCTCCCCGGCGTGTTAGCCCTGGCAGAGGCTTTGTGAAGTAGCTAACTTTCAGCTTCCACGGTTCGCGTCGGCAGGCCGACTACCGGGGGTCCAAGCAGATGGGACCCAGAATCGGCGGGTCGAGCTGGCATCGGGTGAAGGACCCGGAATCAATGAGGAACTCCCGAAATCCGGGGATGACCCCGCCCGACGGACCGGAGCCCACTGCCAGCAGATCCAGGAGGAGTTTCGTTTCGAGGGTGCCCGAACCCGAGGAGCTACCCGCCGATCCCGACCCCGCCACTTCCGCGGGCGCGGTGTCAGCCGACGCAGCGACGGAACCGCTCATGAGTGCCGCGGTGGCGATCGTGCCGATCATGAGTAAACGAGCTGTCGAACGCATTGGGCCTCCAGGTAATTCGTTGCAAGTGCTGGTTCGAGTAGCGGCCGGCTGCGCGGAGCCGGCCGACGGTTTACTGGGTGCCCAGGCAAGGGAACGTTCTCGGCGGGTCGAGCTGGCATCGGGTGAAGGAGCCGGAATCGACGAGGAGTTCCCGCAATCCGGCGATGGCCTGGTCGCCGCCCGGGCCGGAACCCGCTTGCAGCAACCGCAGGAGGTCTCCCACGACCAAGGCGACCGATGCTTGCGACGAGCCGGCGGCCGATCCCGAATCCGCCACCTCCGCGGGCCGGGTGTCGGCCGACGCCACGGCGCCGCCGCTCGCGAACGCCGCAGCGGCGATCGTGCCTATCAGGAGTAGACGAGCTGTGGTGCGCATGGGAGAACCTCCGTGATTCGACTGCGGCGTGACCCCCTGGCGCACGCGGGTAATTGCTGTCACGGAGGAAATTAGTGCGGGACAGCGAGTTCGGGGAGCCCCCGAAGTCGGTGGCGGCAACAATCCCGGCGGGGGCGTCAGGGGGTGAGCAGGCCCAGGCGGCGGTAGCGGTTGCGGCGCAGGGACTGGAGCTCGGGGACCGGCTTCGTGGTCAGGTCGGCCAGGGCGGCGGCTATCGCGGACACCGTGCGCAGGGCGAAGTCGACGGGTTCGTCGGCGGCGTCGGGGTATTCGGGGATTATCGCGTCGACTATGCCGTTCGCAAGGAGGTCCTTCGACCGAATGCCCTGGGCGGCGGCGAGTTCGGGGGCGTGCAGGGTGTCGCGGTAGACGATCGCGCTCGCGCCCTCGGGCGGGAGGGGGGCGAGCCAGCCGTTGGCGGCGGCCAGCACGCGGTCGGCCGGCAGCAGGGCCAGGGCGCCGCCGCCGCTGCCCTGACCGAGCAGGACCGAGACCGTGGGGGTGTCGAGGGTGACGAGATCGGCCAGGCAGCGGGCGATTTCGGGAGCGAGACCGCGTTCCTCGGCCTCGCGCGAGAGCGACGCGCCGATGGTGTCGATCACCAGGACCAGGGGAACGCGCAGTTCGGCGGCCAGGTGCATGGCGCGCCGGGCCTCGCGCAGGGCGGCGGGACCCATGGTCTGATCGGCGGATTGGCCCGCGCGATCGTGGCCGAACAGGATGCAGGGCTGACCGCGCAGCGAGCCCAGGGCGTGCACCACGGTGCGATCGGCCTCGCCCTGCCCGGTACCCGAGAGCGGGACCCGATCGGTGGCGTGCCGCAACAACTCTCGGACGCCGGGCCGATCACCCCGGCGCGAGACCAGCACCGACTGCCAGGCGGGCATGTCATCGGCGCCGCGCAGCGCGGGCCCGTACAGCTCGCTCCCGGCGCGCAGAACCCCGATGCCGGTGTCGAATTCCCTGGCGTCGCCCTGATGTTCGGGCAACGCGGCGGCCGGCCCGCACAGCACGTTCAGCGCGCGATGCGCGATGCGGCGGAAGACACGCACCGGCACCACACCGTCGATGACCCCGTTGCGATAGAGGTTCTCGGCCGTCTGCACCCCGTCCGGGAAGTCCCGGCCGTACAGCGCCCTGTAGACGCGCGGCCCCAGGAACCCGATCAGCGCTCCGGGTTCGGCGAATGTCATGTGCCCCAGCGATCCCCACGAGGCGAACACGCCACCCATGGTCGGATTGCGGAGATACACCAGATACGGATGCCCGGCCGCTCGATGCGCCGCGACAGCTCCGGCGATCTTCACCATCTGCACGAAAGCGACTGTGCCCTCCTGCATTCGGGTGCCACCCGAGGTCGGCGAGACGACCAGCGGCAAGCCGAGCTCGGTCGCGCGCTCCACCGCGACGGTGATCCGCTCGGCCGCGGCGACGCCGATAGAGCCTGCGAGAAACCCGAACTCACACGCGATCACGGCGACCAGCCGCCCGCGCAGCAACCCGGAACCGGTGAGCACCGACTCGTCGGTGCCCGCCGACCGCTCCGCCTGCGCCAGTTCGGCCCGGTACCCGGGCGCGGCGTCGACGGCCACCGGCGGTCGATCCCAGCTCTCGAAAGAACCGGGATCGAGCATGTCGCCGAGCCACTCGCGCGCCGAGATCTTCACGCGCGCGAGCATAGTTGACCCCGACGTCGCTGCGGTCAACGTCGGCGGTCGCGTCCCGCTAGTACCCCTGCACGACCTTGCGCAGGGCGTATTCGGTCACCGCGACGAGCGCCTGCTTCACCGGCTCCCGGCGACGGGCGTCCATCGACAGGATCGGGGTGTCCGCCGGCACCGCCAGCGCCTGGCGGATGTCCTCGACCGGATACCGTGGCGCGTCGTCGAATTCGTTGATCGCCACCAGGAAGGGTAGGTTCCGCGCCTCGAAGTAATCGACCGCGGCGAAACTGTCCTCCAGCCGGCGGGTGTCGACCAGCACCACCGCGCCGATGGCGCCGCGGATGAGGTCGTCCCACATGAACCAGAAGCGGTACTGGCCAGGTGTACCGAACAGGTACAGCACCAGATCGTCGGCGAGGCTGATGCGACCGAAATCCATGGCCACCGTGGTGGTGGCCTTGGACGGCACTCCGGTCAAACTGTCAACGCCCACACTGGCATTGGTCACCAAAGCTTCGGTGCGCAGCGGAACGATCTCCGAGACGGCACCTACCAGGGTCGTCTTGCCCACACCGAAGCCGCCGGCGACCACGATCTTGGCCGACGTGGGCTTGCTGGTGCGCGTATCGACCTGTGTCGTCGAATCAAATACGCCGGAGTCCACTGAGAACCCTTTCGATCAGCTCGCGACGTTCATCGTCGCTGGAATCGTCTTTCAATGTCGCCGAAACCCGCACATGGCCGGCTTCGATGAGGTCGGCGACCAGCACCCGGGCGACCCCGATGGGAATGCCCAGGCGCGCTGCCACCTCCGCGACAGACGGCGATTCTCTGCACAACTCCACGATGGACGTTTCGATGTTGGTGAGTTCGAACTGCCGCTCGAGGGCGACCGGATGCGATGCGACGAGCGCCTCCAACGCCAATTCCACCTTCGGCCGCGTGCGACCGGCGGTCAGCGAATAAGGGCGAACCAGGCTGGGTTCGGCGCTCCCAACGCGTTCGTTGTCTATGTCCATCCCGCCATCAGGAACCCATCGTGACGCGAGGTGTGGCCTGAACCGTCTGGCCCACTCGCTCGACCAACAACGCCATCTCGTAACCCACCTGACCGATGTCACACGAGGTATTCGTGAGCACCGCGAGGTACGAGCCGTCGCCGACTGCCATGAGCAGCAGGTAGCCGTGTTCCATCTCCACGACGGACTGCAGCACCGTGCCGCCCTCGAACAGATTCGACACACCCACCGACAGGCTCGCGAGGCCCGCGGTTACAGCGGACAGCTGCTCGGCACGGTCCACGGGCAGCTGCGCGCTCGCGGCCATCAATAGGCCGTCGGCCGACACGAGAACCGCGTGCGCAACGCCGGGAACCTCATTGGCGAAGTTCGAAACCAGCCAATCCAGCTGACGCTTCGTACCACCTAGATCGGGGTTCATCGGTCTCCTTTATCTCCGGTTAGGTTCATTTCTTTCATTGCGCGGCCATCCCGGACACCTTGCTGATGCCTTGCCAAACTCGACCTGATGGATTCTGGGTCGCGATGGGCGGCCTTGTCAGCGTTTCCGTTGACACCGCCCGGCACGAGTCGGTTGCCCGGATCACGTTGCGGCAGACCCGCGGCGGTACGCCGCTGCGGTTCGGCCTGCACCGCGCGCTGTGCGGCCTGCCAACCCTCATCACCGGGTGATTCGAAGGAGGAGGCCACTTGGGACCGGTCCGCACTCGGATCCGACAGCCACGCCGACATCATCTCAGCGAAGATCGGCGTACCCATCGACGCCTCGGACTCCCCGGCCGGCTGCAGCCGGGTCTGGAAGAACGAAGCGGCCTTCTGCGGATTGGAACGGAAGCTGTGGCGTCCGCGATCCTTCGGATCACCGGACTCCTCGCCCTGGGACAAACCGGACGCGGCCGGATCCCGCTGCGGCAGACCGACACCCGGCAGCGGCGCCGGACGCTGCGGCAGACCCGCCCCCGGCTCCCGCTGGGGCAGACCGCCACCGGGGGCGCGCTGGGGCAACCCGCCGGACGCCGGATCCCGCTGCGGTAGACCGCCGGTCGCGCCACGCTGCGGCAGACCACCCGGAGCCTCGCCACGCTGGGGCAGACCGGGAGCACCGGCCTCGCCACGCTGGGGCAGACCGCCGAAGGGGTCCGGCTGCGCGCCGGGGGCGCCGCGCCGCGGCAGACCGCCCGCGTTCGGATCCCGCTGCGGCAGACCGGAAGCACCGGCGTCACCGCGCTGCGGGAGACCGTTCTCACGCTGCGGCAGGCCGTTCTCGCGCTGCGGCAGACCACCGTCGCGCGGCGGCAGGCCGTTGCCGGGCTCACGCCGGGCCGGGCCCGAATCACGCTGCGGCAGACCACCGGCGGCGTCGCCGCGCTGCGGCAGGCCGTTCGGGGCCTCGCCACGCTGCGGCAGCCCACCCGGGCCGCGCTGCGGCAACCCGTTCGGCTCACCGTCACGTGGCGCCGGGACATCACGCTGCGGCAGGCCCGGGGCACCGGCCTCGCCGCGCTGCGGGAGACCACCGTCCCGCTGCGGCAATCCGTCACGTGCGGGCAGCCCGCCCTGCGGGGCGCCGTTCTGACCGGCCTCGCGCTGCGGGAGCCCGGAGGGACCCTGCGGGGCGGCGCCGCGCTGCGGCAGTCCGCCCTCGCGCGGCGGCAGGTTGCCACCGGCGCCGGGGCCCTGCGGGCCGCCCAGCGCGGAATCACGCTGCGGCGCACCGTTCTTGCCCGGATCACGCTGCGGGAGCCCGCCCGCGGCCGAACGCTGCGGCGGCAGACCCACACTCGGCTCCCGCGACGGGGCGCCGTTGGAACCGGGCTGCCGCTGGGGCAGACCACCCGTACCGGGGTCCCGCGGAGCGAGCCCGCCGGCGGACGGATCGCGCTGCGGCAGCCCGCCCGGGCCGTCGCCGCGCGGTGCGAGACCGCTGGGATCACGCTGCTGCGGCGGCACGGGGCCGCGCTGCTGCAGACCGCCCGGCTCGCCCGGACCGCCGGGCGCACCCGGACCGGCCGGACGCTGGGGCATACCGCCGGGAGCGCCCTGGCGGCGCATCATGTTCGCGGCCAGACCGCCGCCCGGGCGGGCCGGACCATCGCCCGGCTGCCGCGGCGGCAGGGACGCGCCCGGCTGTGCGTCGGCGCCGGGAGGAATCTGCGCGCCCGGCGCGCGCTGGGGTAGGCCGCCCGGCGCACCCGCGCCGGGAGCCGCCACCGAATGCTTCATGGTCGGGCCGTTGGTACCCGGCTGCCGCTGCGGCAGACCGCCGCCGCCGGGCTGGCCGGTACCGGCCAGGCCGGCCGGAATCTGGGTGCCCGGGCTGCGCTGCGGCAGTCCGCCGGTGTTCTTGGCAGCCGCCGGAGCCGGGGCGGCCGGGGCCGGCGCCGGGCCCTGGCCGGCCGGAATCGGCCCGCTCACACCCGGATCCACGGTGACCATGACGTTGCCGGTCGCGGTACGGGTGACCGCGCGCATCTGCATGGAAGCGGGGGTGCCGCCCTGGTTGCCCGCGCCCTGCGGGGCCGGAGCCTGCTGATTCGGCTGCGGCGGTACCGAAATCGCGCCGCCGCCGGTACCGACGATGAGCGCCTTGGGCACGTGCACGGTCACGGTCACGCCGGGATCGCGCGCGGTGTCGAACGTCGGGCGCAGCCGCACGGTCAGGCCGTGCCGCTCGGCCAGCCGGCCGACCACGAACAGACCCATGTGGCGAGCGGTGTCGGGGCCCACCTCGGCGGTGGTCTCGAGTCTGCGGTTGATCTCGGCCATCTCCGCGGGCGGCATGCCGATGCCGCGGTCGGCGACCTCGATGAGCAGACCGGTGTCGTGCGCCTGCGCGAACGTGAACTTCACGTCCGTCTCCGGCGGCGAAGCGCGCAGCGCGTTGTCGAGCAACTCGGCGAACAGGTGCGCGAGGTCGGAGGCGGCGGGTTCGGTGAGCGAACCGCGCGGGGTGGCGCCGAGCTTGACGCGCTCGTAGTCCTCCACCTCGGAGATGGCCGCGCGCAGCACGTCGGCGATCTCGACCGGCGCGGACTTGGTCCGGCGCTGTTTGGTGCCGGCCAGAATCAGCAGGTTGTCACCGTTGCGGCGCATACGCGCGGCGAGATGGTCCAGGCGGAAGAGGTTTTCGAGCAGGCGCGGGTCCTTCTCGTCGTACTCCATCGCCTCGATGAGGGTGAGCTGATGGTCGACGAGGGACTTGGAGCGCCGGGCCAGGGTCTCGAACATGTCGTTGACCTGGGTACGGATCGCGGCCTGATCGGCGGCCAGGCGCAGCGCCTGCCCGTGGATGTCGTCGACCGCGCGGGCCAGCTGGCCGATCTCCTCGTCGGTGTGCACCGGCATCGGTTCCAGCGGCACGTCTTCGGGGTCGGCGCCGTCACGCAGCGCGGTGACCTCTTGCGCGAGGTCGTATTCGGCGACGCGGAGCGCGGCCAGGCGCAGGCGGCGCAGCGGGACGATCATCGCGCGCGCGATCAGCACGGCCAGCGCGAGCGCGCCGAGGATGGTGGCGATGACGACGATCGAGTACCGGACGGCGTCGCCGCGCGCGGTGGAGGCGAGCGAGTCGACTCGGGCCACGATGTCCCGGGTCGCGTTGGTGCTGATCTCCTGGTACTTGCCGATACTGACGACCAGCGAGTCCTTCAGCTCGGTCGCGGGCAGCTGCCCGGCCTGCGCCTGCGGGCTGGTGATCAGCTGCAGCCGGGTGTCGATCTGACCCTGCAGGTCGGAGATGAGCGCGTCACCGTCGGGGAAGCGGTGGCCGATGACCCCGAGCATCTGACGCTCGGTGCTGATCGAGATCTGGATGTCGCGCAGGCCGTCCTTGGTATTGCTGCGCAGCACCTCGGCGAAACCGGCGATCTGACCGACGAGCACGACGCGGGTGTTCAGGGCGTCGACCAGACGTAGTTTGGATTGGTCGACGGACTTGTCGGCGATGGTCGAGACGATGGTCTCCACGGTCCGGACGCTGTTGGCGCGGATCCGCTCGATCTGATTGGTGCCCTCGACGGTCGTCGCCAGGGGTGCGAGCCCCTGCGCCAGTACCGCCTTCGAGGCGACGATCATGTCTTCGAGCGCGGCCTTCGCGGTCGGCATCGAGTTCAGCTCACCCGTCGCCCGCTCGGCGAACTTGATGGCGGTGTCCAGCGTCGCCAGTTCCGGCTCGGTCGTGAACGACTGGGTTCCGATCTTCACCATCTGCCCGCCGACCACCTGACCGGCGGCCGCGCTCAAACCCGTGATCGCCGGAATGACGGCGACATGCTCGACTGCGGTCGACTGCCTCGTCGACTCTGAGAACTCTGCCGAGATCCTCGACGCACCCAGGACGACAGCGACCAAAAGCGGGACGGCCAGTACTGCCGTCACCTTCCATCGCAGGTCCCAGTTGCTCAGCGCCCAGCGCTTATTGCTGCCGGACGACCTTGCGGCGTCACGCATCTCCCACTCACTTTCCAAACTGGCCCCAGCCACGCGCCATCGGCGAGCCTCCGCGATCGCACGCGGGGCCCGGCGAGCGGAGCGAGGCGAGAACTGCGGCTGGCCGAGAAATTGCGTCCAAGACGGCCGAAATATGTGACATGCGATTCTAACGGATCAATAACTTCTTGTGTGACCTCTTGGCAACCACCGGTCTCTGACCAGCCGTTTGCAGGCAAAATCAAAGGTCGCGGCGTCCGCCCGGACGTCGCGTGAAGTCTGCCACAATCAGGCTGATCTATCGAGGCGGGCATCGCTGCCCTTCACATGCGTGCTGATGCGGAGCTAGGGAGTCACGGGGTTGAACGCGAAGCAGGAGTACCGACCGGCGTATCAATTGAGCCTGGTCGACCCCTCGGAGTTCTGGCGCACCGCGGCCGAATACATCAGCTGGGACGTACCGCCCGCCCAGATTGTCGACTCCACCGCCCGCCCCACGACGCGGTGGTTCCCGGACGCTCGCCTCAACACCTCCTACAACGCACTCGATCGGCATGTGCGCGAGATCACAGATCCGGACGGCACTTTCGGCGGTCAGGAGGGGGGTCGCGCCAATCAGCCCGCCCTAATATACGACTCCGCTATGACCGGCGCCAGGCGTGTTTATACATATGCCGAATTACTCGACGAAGTCGCCCGATTTGCCGGATCCATGCTGCGCCTGGGTGTTCGGACGGGCGATCGAGTCGTCATATATATGCCGATGATTCCCGAGTCGGTGATCGCGATGCTCGCCTGCGCCCGCATCGGTGCTGTCCACTCTGTCGTTTTCGGCGGTTTCGCGGCCCACGAATTGGCCGCCCGCATCGACGACGCCGAGCCTGTGCTGATCATCACAGCCTCCGGCGGCCTGGAGCCCGGCCGCCGCATCGAGTACCCGCCCATCGTGCTGCAGGCCCTGGACCTGGCCCGGACCACCGCGCCGCGGACCGTCCTGGTCAAACAGCGCGACGGGTTTCCCGCGATCCGCTTCCCCGCCGAGCAGGCCGCCACCGACAGCCTGCCCGCTTCGTCACAGACGGTGGCCGCGCGCTGGCTGGACTGGGACGCCGCGCTGCTCGGCGCCGAACCGGCCGAACCGGTTTCGCTGGCCGCGACCGATCCCCTCTATATCCTCTACACCTCCGGAACCACCGGTAAACCCAAGGGCGTGGTGCGCGACAACGGCGGGCACGCGGTGTCCATGGCCTGGTCGATGCGCAACATCTATGACGTCTCGGGCGGGCAGGTCATGCTCACGACCTCCGACATCGGCTGGGTCGTCGGGCACTCCTACATCGTCTACGCGCCGCTGCTGGTGGGTGCGACAACCGTCCTTTACGAGGGCAAGCCGATCGGCACCCCCGACGCCGGCACCTTCTGGCGGCTGGTGCAGGACTACCGGGTGGAGGTGATGTTCACCGCACCGACCGCGTTGCGCGCCATCCGCCGGGCCGATCCCGAGGCCGAGTTCGCGCACCGGCACGACATGTCCACCCTGCGCGCGCTCTTCTGCGCGGGCGAGCGCCTGGATCCGGCCACCTACGAATGGACCGCCGGGACCCTGCTGAGCGGGAATCCGGAGTGCCCGGTCGTCGACCACTGGTGGCAGACCGAGACCGGCTGGCCCGTGTGCGCGAATCCGCTGGGCCTGCAACAACTCCCGATCAAGGTCGGCTCGGCTTCCGTGCCGGTGCCCGGCTACCGGCTGCGCGTGCTGGACTCCGACGGCAACGCGGTAGCCCCCCATACAGAAGGAAACATCGTCATCGGGCTGCCGCTGCCGCCCGGCGCCCTGACCACCCTGTGGCGCGACGACGCCCGGTTCGAGCGCTCCTACCTGGCCGCCTATCCCGGGCACTATCTGACCGGCGACTCCGGGTACTTCGACGAGGACGGGTACCTCTACATCCTGGGCCGCAGCGACGACGTGATCAACATGGCCGGGCACCGGCTCTCGGCCGGCGGCATCGAGGCCGCGATCGCCGGGCATCCGCTGGTCGCCGAGACCGCGGTGGTCGGGGTGCCGGACGAGCTCAAGGGGCAGCGGCCCATCGGGTACGTGGTGCTCAAGGCCGGGGTCGACATCGACGCCGACCAGTTGCGCGCCGAGGTGATCGAGCGGGTCCGCGACCGGGTCGGGGCCATCGCCACCCTCTACGACGTGGTGCCGGTGACCGCGCTGCCCAAGACGCGCTCGGGCAAGATCCTGCGCCGCACCATGCGCCAGATCGCGGCGGGCGGTGAGTACGAGGTGCCGCCGACCATCGAGGACGCCGCCATGCTGCCCACCCTGGAACGGCAGATCCGCGACGCGGTCACCGTCATGGACGATCGGGAGCGGATCCGCGCGGCCGACGCGGCCACCATGCCGTTCAGCCGGATCGAGCCCGAGACGCCCACGGCTCCCGCCGCACCTGCCGAGGACCCGGCCGCCACGTCCTGACCCGGGCCGCCACGCCCGGCGCCACCCATAGGGTTTTCTCAGAAAGGGCTCACGCCCCTCTCGAGCGGGTGCCCTAGCGTCGTGCGGGCGCGGATCACCTGATCCGCGCGCAGCCTAGAAAGGTCGATGCATGAGTTTCGTCCGTAGTCGCCGGACCGGAGCGGTCCTGGGCGCCGGCGCCCTCGCCACCCTCGCCCTCGCACTCGTTCCCGCCACCGCCTCCGCCGGCCCCCTGGATATGGCCGCGCCCCTGCTGAATTCGACGTGCAGCTTCGCGCAGGTCGATGCCGCACTGCACGACAAGGCGCCCGCGCTGGCGTCGATGCTCGATCAGAACCCCGCGCAGAAGGCCGAACTCGAAGCCAAGTTCAACCAGCCGATCGAACAGCGGCAGGCCGAGTTCGACGCCTACGTCCGCGCCAACCCCGAGGCCGCCGCCCAGGCCGAGGCCAACCCGAACGCCTCCGGCATCGGCGCGACGATCCAACTCGTCGCCGACACCTGCCACAACTACTGAGGCAGAGACTGCGAGAATGGAACCCGTGGGCGAACGCGGCGAGGTACCTACTGTCTTGGTCGTCGATGACGATGAGGACGTGCTCGTTTCGGTCGAACGCGGGCTCCGGCTCTCCGGCTTCCGGGTGATCATCGCCCGGGACGGGGCGCAGGCGCTGCGCGCGGTCACCGACGATCCGCCCGACGCGGTGGTGCTGGACATGAACATGCCGGTGCTGGACGGCGCCGGCGTCGTGACGGCCCTGCGCGCCATGGGCAACGAGGTCCCGATCTGCGTGCTGTCCGCGCGCAGTTCGGTCGACGATCGAATTGCCGGCCTCGAATCCGGCGCCGACGATTATCTCGTAAAGCCTTTCGTACTCGCGGAATTGGTGGCGCGTATCAAGGCGCTGCTGCGCCGCCGCACCGATACCCCGGTCTCCACCATTCCCGGCGCTATCACCGTCGGGCCGCTCGAAGTCGATGTCGCGGGATATCGCGCACTGCTGCACGGCACGGAAATCGAGCTCACCAAAAGGGAATTCGAGTTGCTCTCCACATTGGCCCGCAGTGCCGGTGTGGTCTTGAGCCGAGAGCGACTGCTGGAATTGGTGTGGGGCTACGACTTCGCGGCCGACACCAATGTGGTGGACGTGTTCGTCGGATATCTGCGGCGCAAGCTGGAAGTGGATGGCACACCCCGGCTGCTGCACACCATTCGAGGCGTCGGATTCGTCTTGCGCACCCCGAAATGAGCCCGGCCCGGCGGCGTGCCCGGCGCACCTTCTCGCTGCGCGCACGCGTGGCGGCCGCGGCGGCGCTGGGCGCGACAATCATTGTGGCCGTGCTGAGTTGGTTCACCATGTACGCCATCGAGCGCAACAACATGACCCAGGCCGATCAGCAGCTCGCGCTCACCTCGCGGGTGGTGCTCATCGAGCCGGTGGTCGCGGTGACCGTGCTCGGGGTGCTCGGGCCCACCAACGACCTGGCGCTGACCGTGCGCAACGACGACGGTTCGATGGCCAGCACCTCGGTGCAGCTGCCGGCGCTGCCGGTCGGCAGCCATACCGTCACGGTCGGCGACAACACCTATCGCGTGCTCACCACCACCCTGAACCAGCCGCCGGGACGCATTGTCTCCCTCGGCATTCCGACCACCGAGACCGAGCGGGTCACCGCCACCCAGCGGCGCTGGGTGCTGTGGGCGGCCGGGCTGGCGGTGGCGGCGGCGGCCGGACTGGGCTGGCTCTTCGGCGGGCGGGCGGTGCGGCCCATCGAGAATCTCACCCGGCAGCTGAGCAGGCACGGCGAGCCCGGCGGGCCGCTGCCGGTCGACGGCGCGGGCGTGCGCGAATCCGAACAGCTCGCGGACGCGGTCAACCTCATGCTCGAACGCATAGACCGGGCCCAGGCCGAGACGGCCGCGGCGCTCGAGACCGCACGCGATTTCGCGGCGGTGTCCGCGCACGAGCTGCGCACCCCGCTCACCGCGATGCGCACCGATCTGGAGGTGCTGCGCACCCTGGACCTGGACGAGGCGCAGCGCATCGAGATCCTGACCGACCTGCACCGCGGCCAGAACCGGGTGGAATCCACCCTGGCCGCGCTCGAACGCCTGGCCGCCGGGGATCTCACCCACGAACGCGATCACGTGGACACCGACGTGGCCGAGCTCTGCGATGCCGCCGCGCACGACGCCATGCGGCATTTCCCGGAATTGAAGGTGCTCATCGACACCGACGCCGAATTGATCACCCGCGGCCTGCCCACCGGGCTCCGGCTGGCAGTGGACAACGCGCTGGCCAATTCCGCGCGGCACGGGCACGCCACGCTGGCGCTGCTGTCCGCGCATCGGGATCTGTTCGGGCACATCGTCATCACCGTGGACGACAATGGCCGCGGCATTCCGGAGCACGAGCGCGCGGCGGTCTTCGAACGCTTCGTGCGCGGCAGTCTGGCCAGCAAGGGCGGCTCGGGACTCGGCCTGGCGCTGGTGGCGCAGCAGGCGCAATTGCACGGCGGCCGTGCCTACTTCGACGAAGGCACCCTCGGCGGTGTACGCCTGGTGCTCGAATTGCCCGCGCCCGGAGCGGGATTGCCGCCGAACTTCACCGAACTCTCAGAAAAACGCCAGAGCTAGCGCCAATTCGGCCCTCTACGGTGTCAACCGTGTTCGGAAAACGCGCTCGCTGGATCTTGTTCGTCACGCTGCTGGCAACCGCGGTCACCGCGGGCGCGGTCGCCCTGCTGCGCGACGCGCCCGCCCCCACCGGGGTGGCTCTCGTCAACGGCGACACCGGTCCCATGGGGCAGCGCATCGCGATCGCCCTGCAGGACGGCGGGGTGCGGGAATGGGACGTGGTGCAGGAGGCGAGCACCGCGGACTACGCCGCCGTCATCACCCTGCCGCCCGACCTGTCCACCGCCATCACCTCGCTGGCCACCGACAAGCCGCAGCGGGCGCAGGTCACCGTGAGCACCCACGAGAACGCGGACGAGGCGCTGGTGACCGACGCCGTGCACGAGGTGACCCGGCGGATCAGCGCGACGGGGCTCGACACCGTGTTCGCGGCCATGAACGCCGCCCGCGGGTCGGTCACCCAGGTCGCGCTGACCACGCAGATGCTCGACATGGGCGTGCAGGCCGCCGCCGCGGGCGCCGAGCAGTTCAGCTCCGGCGCCGATGACATGCTCGGTTTCCTCGAGCAGGCCAAAGCCGGTGCGGGTCAGCTGACCTCGGCGATCGCGACGCTGAACGACACGGTATCGGCGGCCACCACGCAGGCGAATCAGCTTGCGGCGGCGCTGGATTCGACCGGGGTGACGGTCGGGCAGGTCTCCGGGGCGGCCGATCAGCTCAGCACCGGCATCGATACCGTGGTGCCGCTGCTGCAGGGGCTGCCCTTCGCGAGCGATCCCCGGCTGGCGAGCGTCATCACCCAGCTGCAGGGTCTGCAGACGGTGGCGGGGCAGGCGGGCGCGCAGCTCTCGGGCGTGGGCGAGCTGGTCGGGGCGACGGTGACCCCGGAGACGTCGCTGGGTCAGCTGCTGCGCGACGCGGCGACCCGGCTGGGTGAGGCCAGCGCGCAGTTGAATCAGGGCGGCTCGCTCGCGGCGAGCATTCCGCAACTCGCCGACGAGGGCAGCGCGCAGTTGCAGGGCGCGCTGCAGGCGCTCACGGCGGGGGTGACCCAGTTGCAGGCCGTCACCACTACCCTGGGCAAGCAGGCGAATCAGGCGCTGAGCGCGCTCCCCCAGCGCGGCGTCGCCCAGCAGTCGGTGATCGCCACCGCGCTGACCGATCCGGTCGACATCGTTCGAACCTAAGTTTCGCAAACAATCAGCAACATTCAGCGGTTCGCCGAGCTAAGATCATGTCCGAATTGTTCTAATCGATCCGTTTTCACAACTCGCTCCCGCCCTGCCCCGCGCCACGGCTCCACCCCAGCGCCCCCGGTACCGGAGAGGAAACGATCGTGAGCATGATGCTGGCCGCGCACGACATGTACAGCACGGTCCTGGCCCAAATCGGCAATCCCACGGCGGAAACCCCGCCCATGGCGGACAAGATGATGAAGATGTTCCGCTACTTCACCTGGTTCACCCAGATGTCCGGCATCGCCGCCATCACCTACGGCGGCGGCAAGTTCGCCTGGGAGAAGTGGGGCGGCGGCGCCGGCTCGCCGAAGATGGTCGCCAACGCCATGATCGGCGGCGCGACGGCCACCAGCGCCGGCACGATCATGAACACGATCGTCGGCTGAGGACGCCGGGGCCCCGCTCGAAACACGGCGCCCGCCTCGCGAACAGCGAGGCGGGCGCGATCGTGCGACGAGCTCGAGGTCAGCTCAGCACGTCCAGCAGGTCGATGACGAAGACCAGGGTCTTGCCCGACAGGTGGTGACCCGCGCCGGCCTTGCCGTAGGCCAGCTCCGGCGGGATGGTCAGCTGCCGGCGGCCGCCGACCTTCATGCCCGGAATGCCTTCCTGCCAGCCCTGGATCAGGCCGCGCAGCGGGAAGGTGATGGACTCGCCACGGTTCCAGGACGAATCGAACTCCTCGCCGCTGGCGAACTCGACGCCCACGTAGTGCACGTCGACCGTGGCACCGGGGGTGGCCTCGGCGCCCTCGCCCACGACCAGGTCCTTGATCACCAGCGTGGTGGGGGCGTCGCCCTCCTGGAATTCGATTTCGGGCTTGCTCATGGGTTGTCCTCTTCGATTAGGGGATCGGGATCGTTGATCACCTTATGCCTTGGCGCGTCGCCACCCCGTAATCAGGCACCGCGCGCGGGGCCGGGCGGGCACAGCGGCAATATGGACGATCGTGGCCGACGTGATCGATATCGAGGACCCCAGCGACCCGCGCGCCGACGACTTCCGCGATCTCGCCAACGCGGACCGGCGACCGGATCTGCCGGGCGGGCGCGGTTTGGTCGTCGCCGAGGGCACCGTGGTCGTGGAACGCATGCTGACGTCGCGGTTCACGCCGATCGCACTGCTCGGGGTCGCCCGCAAGCACGAGGTGCTGGCCGAGCCGCTGCGCGATCTCGACGTGCCGTACTACCGGGCGAGCGCGCAGGTGATGGCGGAGATCGTCGGATTCCATTTGAATCGGGGCGTGCTCGCAGTCGCCCGCCGCCCGCCCGCGCTCACCGCCGCCGAGGTGCTCGACGGCGCGCGCACGGTCGCCGTCCTGGAGGGCGTGAACGACCACGAGAACATCGGCTCGATCTTCCGCAACGCCGCCGGCCTCGGCGCGGACGCGGTGC
The DNA here is from genome assembly GCF_040614455.1 of Nocardia sp. NPDC005978. Classification (NCBI taxonomy): domain Bacteria; kingdom Bacillati; phylum Actinomycetota; class Actinomycetes; order Mycobacteriales; family Nocardiaceae; genus Nocardia; species Nocardia sp. NPDC005978. Next base: position 24,889 of record NZ_JBEXUS010000003.1, on the reverse strand, counting down.
TGTTCGGCGACCGGTGCTCGGATCCGCTGTACCGGCGCTCGGTGCGGGTGTCCATGGGCCATGTGTTGCGCATACCCTTCGCCCCGCTGCCGCCGTTGCCCCAGGGCCTGGACGTGTTGCGCGAGAGAGGTTTTCAGATCATCGCGCTCACGCCGGATCCCGCGGCGAGCAACCTCGCCACCGCCATGACCGGCGAGCGGGTGGCGCTGCTGCTCGGCGCCGAAGGCCCCGGCCTGACCGCGGAGACCATGGGCGCCAGCGATATTCGCGCGCGCATCCCCATGACCCCGGGCACCGATTCGCTCAATGTGGCGACCGCGGCCGCCATGGCCTTCTACGAGAGAGTGCGAACTCAGTGAGCTATCCCCCGGACGGACCCTACGGCTACGGCTACTCCGAACCCACCCCGTGGGCGATGGGCGTACCGGTCAGCGTGCTGGTGGCGGCGCTGACCGCGGCGGGGGTGTACTCCTTCGGCACGGCCCTGGCCGAGATCCATCCGCTGCTGGCGGCACTGGTGAATCTGATCGCTGTCGGCGGCGTGGCCCCGACCGCCTGGCGCTGGCGGTTCCAGCCGGTGACGCGCTGGGTCATCGCGGGCCTGGCCACCGGCGTGCTGCTGGGCTGGATCGCCCTGCTGGCCTAGGCGATCCACCCGCCACTCGGACGTTCGGCCCGTCCGGGCGGACGTTCGGCCCGCCGGGTACGGACGTTCGGCCCGCCGGGACGGTGATCGCCGTGCCGGCGCACGCGATCCGGTGTGCCCCACCGGCGCCGGGCTAGGACACATGGTGCCGATCGCGCCCGCCGCGCAGCCAGCCCAGCAGCCCGCGTCTGCCGTTGTGCTCCGCGATCGGCTCGGGTCCGGGATCGGCGGCGGGCGCCCGCCCCTTGGGGAAGAGCGAGAAGCCGCACACCTGGATCTGATCGGAGGTCAGCGGCTCCGCGGCACCCGCCTCGGTGGCGCCGGGACTCGCGAGCGGCCCGCGATAGCGGAAACCGAGCCAGAGCCCGTTGGCCGCGTCCGCGAAATCGGGTGGGTCGAAGGGCAGCAGCTGGGGATCCGGCAGCACGCCCGGCGCGAGCGCGATAGGGTGCTCCCCCGCCCAGTACGGCCGCTCCCAGACCATCGGCATGCCCTCGTCCTCCAGGATGTTGACGCGGCTGGCGCTGAACGAGCGCCGGAACTCCCCGCGCTCCCAGTACGCGAAAGCGCCCCAGCCCAGGGAAAGGTCGTAGGAGACGAGGTAGGTGTGCTCGGAGGCGAGCGGGCGGACCAGCAGTTCGGGCAGGGCCGTGGGCCGGGGCAGCGCGGCCTGCGCCGAGCACACGACGGTGACGCCGGGATAGCAGCCTATGTACGTCGATTCCGGATCCGGTCCGCCCCAGACCTTCATGGTGCCGGCTGCGGCGGGCACCACGTCGCGGTCGGGGTTGAGCTGTCTGGCCAGGGCCAGCGCCGCCTCGGGATCGGGCCCGGGGTGTGCGCGGAGCACGGCGGCGGGGTCGGGTGCATCGACGTACCAGAGCGAAGAGACTGTGGACGGCACTTACGGCACCTCCCGATTGTTGCGACCCAAGTTGGCAACTCTTGAGCAACACCCGGTGGCCGTTGTCGGCGTCGGCGTGGAGTCAACCCGGCAACCACCGCCACCACGTCAAAATCTACCCGCACCGGCGGCCGAATTGTCGCCGTTGCCCAACGTTGTTACCGGCGCGGCGAACTCGGCGGCCGACCGAACGAGAACGGCCGGGCGGCCGCCGCGGGCAGCGACCGCGGCGACCCGGCCGTGACCGGGTGTCCTTCGGTGTCGCGCGAACTCAGTGACCCGAGCTGCGCACGCCCAGCAGCACGTCCTCCCAGGACGGCATGGGCGCTTTGCCGCCACGCTTGGCGCGGTTCTGCTTGGGCGCGGCGGGTTTGGCCGCCGGCTTGTCCGCGCTCGCGGCCGGAGTCGAGGATGCCGCGGCGGCGGCCGGGGCGGGCGCGGGCTCGGCGGGCGGGGCCGCGGGCGCCGGAGCGGGGGCGGCCGGAGCGACGGGCTCCGGGGCCGGTTGTGCGGGCGCCTGGTGAGCGGGCGCGGTGTGCGTGGGCGCCGTATGTGCGGGCGCGGTGTGCACCGGAGCCGAATGCGCCGGTGCGGCGGGCGGATTCGGGGTCGCCGGGGCGGTGGGGGCGATCGGCGCGGGCGCCGGGGCGGCCGCCGTCACCGCGGGCACGGTGCCGTCGCCGACGGCTGCGCGCTGCTCGTAGTAGCCGTCCAGATCCTGCTGGCCGGCCGCCCGGGCCGACGCGGGCTCGTACTCGGCCCTTTCCTCGCGCGGGGCGGGGGCGGACACGGTCTCGACCACGGCGGACGCGGTCTGGTCCGGCAGGATGGTGGCCAGGCCGCGCAGGGCGCGGCCGAAGTCGGGGTCGATCAGGTCGGCGGCCGGATCATCGAGCGGCACCACCGAGCCGCCGTGCGCGTCGGGCTGGTAGCGCCAGTGCGCGGCGATGACCGAACGTCCGGCCTGCCACTGCAATTGGGCGACCCAGTAGCCCTTCTCGTCCTTCCAGGCATCCCACTCGGCGACCTCGATATTGTGGCCGCGCTCGGCGAACGCCGCGGAGACGATCTCGATCAGGGTTTCGATGGCCGGGCCGTCGTTGCGGACGGGATGGGCCTTCTGCGCCAGTTCGGCGGCACGGGCGCGTTCGAGCAGTACGGGGTACGCGAAACGCTCCACTCTGCTCGCGGGCATGCCGGACTCTTCGGTGACCTGCTCCACCGAGGCACCGGCACGGATTCGAGCCTGGATATCGCGTGGGCGCATCGTGGCTTCCGTTTCGATCTCGATTTGTCCGAACCGGGCAAGATCTCCGCGGGCAGCGGCGCGCAGTTTGTCGTCGGCGGCGAGGCGGTACTTCTGACCGCTCTCGGTATCGATGCACACGATGTGTGTGGAATCGGGCGTCAATCCGATTACTCGAAGTTCACGCACCGTTACCTCCTTGTCACTGCATCTAGCACAGTGCTGCTTCTATAAACAGCTGACAGGCTCGCGACACCGCCCACGTTCTGGAACAGTAGTGCACTTCTGTGATTCGTGGGGCAAGACACGCGGCGCGAAAATCTGTCGCCAGACTCTCGCGCCGCATATGGTGTCTCTTTCGGCACCCTCCGCTCGGAGCGGCGGGGCACCGAATCACGGGTATCAGCCGATGTTTTCGACGACCCAATCGATGCTGCGGGTCAGCTGCGACACGTCCTCGGGGTCGATGGCCGGGAACATGCCGACGCGCAGCTGGTTACGGCCCAGCTTACGGTACGGCTCGGTGTCGACGATTCCGTTGGCGCGCAGCACCTTCGCAACCTGTGCGGCATCGACCGACTCGGCGAAGTCGATGGTGCCGACAACCTGCGAGCGGTGATCCGGGTTGGCGACGAACGGGGTCGCGTATTCGCTGGTCTCGGCCCACGAGTACAGCCGCGAGGAGGAATCGGCGGTGCGCTTCACGGCCCAGTCCAGGCCGCCGTTGCCGTTCATCCACTCGATCTGGTTGGCGAACAGCAACAGCGTCGCGAGCGCCGGGGTGTTGTAGGTCTGGTCCTTGGTGCTGTTGTCGATCGCGATGGGCAGCGACAGGAATTCGGGGGTGAAGCGACCCGAGTTCTTGATCTCTTCCACGCGCGCCAGCGCGGCCGGGCTCATGAGCGCGATCCACAGGCCGCCGTCCGAGGCGAAGCACTTCTGCGGCGCGAAGTAGTACACGTCGGAATCGGCGATGTTCACCGGCAGACCGCCCGCGCCGGAGGTGGCGTCGATGGCGATGAGCGCGTTCTCCGAGCCCGCGGGACGCGAGACCGGGATGGCGACACCGGTCGAGGTCTCGTTGTGCGCCCAGCCGATGAGGTCGACCGAGGGATCGGAGGTCGGCTCGGGCGCGCTGCCCGGCTCGGCCTTGACCACGATCGGGTCGCCGATGAAGGGGTTGGCCTTGGCGACCGAGGCGAACTTCGAGGAGAACTCGCCGTTGGTCAGGTGCAGCGACTTCTCGCGGATCAGGCCGAAGGCGGCGGCGTCCCAGAACGCGGTGGTGCCGCCGTTGCCGAGCACGACCTCGTAACCGTCGGGCAGGGCGAACAATTCGCGCAGGCCGGAACGCACCCGGGCCACCACGTCCTTGACCGGCTTCTGCCGGTGCGAGGTACCGAACACCGAGGCGCCGGTATCCACCAGGGACTGCAGCTGTTCGGGACGCACCTTGGAGGGTCCGCAGCCGAACCGTCCGTCGGCGGGCTTGAGATCGTCGGGGATGGTCGGGAACGCAGAGGTCATGGCGACAAGACTAAAGCCTGCCGGTGCCGGGTGAATCGAGTGGGTGGGCCCCGCGGAGGGATCGGCGGCCGCCCCCGGGCAACCGGCGAGTATCGCTGTGGTGCGAGCCACACAGCCGTTACGGTTCACTGCCATGAACACGGCCGAGCACGGGAGATCAGGAGCCACCGCCGCCGAGTCCGACGCGCTCGCGAATTCGGCTGGGCCACAAGGTTATAGCCTGACGGCATCATCGAGCGGACAGCGCCGGGGCGGATTTCTGACGCGGCTGTCCACCCAATTCGGCTCCCGCGGTCTCGCCCGGCGCGGGCCCGATCTCGACGAGGCCGCGCGCCGGGAACTGCTACTGCACGGCAGCGAGGGCATCGCGACCGTGTTGAGCGTGCGAGCACCCGGCCCCGACTCCCCCGGCGCGGGCGATCGGCACGAGATCCGGGTCCGGGTGCGCCTGTCCGGCCGCCATCCCTACGAGACCCGGGTCCGCCAGCGGATGACCGCCGCCGATCTGGAGTGGACCCAGCCCGGGGACACGGTCGCGTGCCGCGTCGACCCCGGCGACCCGCACCGGGTGGTGGTCTACGTGCCCGCGCCCGGCGAGTCCGCCCGCGCCAACATCGCCAAGATCCTGAGCGACGGCCGCCGGGCACGGGCCGTGGTACTGACCGCGAGCCCGGTCGCGGCCGACTACTCCGGGCGCGAGGATCCGGTGCTGCGCCTGGATCTGGAACTGCGGGCGTGGGACGAGCCCGGTCCGTGGCGGGTACGGCTCACCACGCCGGTGCCGCTGGCCGCACTGGAGCTGATCGACCTGGGCGGGCGGCTGGAGGTCGCCTTCTTCACCGTGGACCGCGGCGAATCGGTAGCGGTGGACTGGGCCGTCTCACGGGCGCTCCCGCGCTGAGCGGCCCGCCCGGCGGGAACGACTGTGCGCGAGCGCTATCCGCATCGGCGCTCGGCCGCACGGCCGGACACGGACCGGCGCCCTTTCGGCTACGGCAGATGGGTGAACTGGAAACCCTTGTCGCGCAGCGCGGGCAGGGCGCCGAATAGCCCGGCGGCCGTCCCCGAGCGCGGGCGGTGCATGTGGGCCAGGGCGATGCCGCCGGGTTTGGCGGCCAGTAGGCCGGCCTGCACCTGGGCGGCGGTGGCGGTGGCGCCGTAGTCCGCGTTGATCGTGTAGCCGATCGGGGTCTCCCCCAGGTCCTGCACGATCGAGACGCCCAGATCGTCGTAGTGCGCGGTGCCGGGCCGGAAGAAGCGCGGGGCGCGGCCGGAGACGGCGGTCAGGCGCTCGTGGTTGAGCCACACCTCGTCCACCGCCTCCTGTACGGAGGCGGTGCCCTTGATCTCGTAGGCGGCGCGGCCGTTCACCGAGAGCGGCTTGTGCGCGACGCCGTGATTGGCCAGCTCGAACAGCGGGTTGCCCGCCAGCTGCTCGGCGCGCGCCGGGTTGGCGTCGATCCAGCGCTTGTTGAGGAACAGCGTGGCCGGAATCCGCTGCGCGATGAGCAGACTCAGCAGATTCTCGTCGATGTCGTTGTTGCCCGGGCCGCCGCAGGCGTCCAGGGTCAGCGCGAACTGTTTGCCCTGCGCCGCGAAGGAGGTGCGGACCCCGGACAGGTCCGCGCCCCATTGGCTCGGCTTGTGCCCGGCGTACTTGGCCACGACCGCGGCGGTGCCGCCGTCGGTCAGGGTGACCGGCAGACTCGCGGGCACCAGCCGCGGATCGGCGGGGTTGGGTTCGGATTCGAGAATGTGGTCGGACGAATTACCGTTCGCCACACCGCAGCCGGCGGTCACGAGTCCGGCAGCCAGGGCCGCGCCCGCGGCCAGGAAACCGCGACGCGGCAATCGGTGGTCCAGCACCGATGCAGGTTATGCGAATACAAACCCGGTGGCCAGCGCCGGAATCAGCGTTTTTCCAGATGTCGCTCACCGGCAACCGATTCGCCACCGTGCTGCGCGAATGCGGTTCCGGGGCGCGCGAATGCGGTTCCGGGGCGGCTTTTCTCACATCCGACCAGCCCCGGCGCGCAGGCGGGGCCGTCGTATACCAGACTGTGACCGGTTGGGTCGCCAGGTGGCCGAGCCAATCAGCGGCAACTGCCGCACGGTACGGCCGCACGGCTGATTCGTTCTTCGCACAAGGATTTACATTGACCTACCCGAACAACCCCTATCCGCAGCAGCCTCAGCAGCCCGGCGGATTCTCCTACCCCCCGCAGCAGGGCGCGCCCGGCTACGACGCGCAGCCGGGATACGGCGGCTACCCGCAGCAGCAGCCCCAACCGGGTTACGGCGCACCGCAACCCGGATACGGGGCGCCGCAGCCGGGGTACGGGGCGCCGCAGCAGCCCGCATACGGCGCACCCCAGCCCGGATACGGCGCTCCCCAGCAACCCGCCTACGGGGCGCAGCCGGGGTACGGCGCTCCCCAGCAACCCGCTTACGGCGCACCGCAACCCGGGTACTCGCCCTACGGCGCACCGCAGGGCGCCCTGGCCGACTGGGGCTCTCGCGTCGGCGCGTTCCTGATCGACGCGATCATCTTCGGGCTGCCGGGCGCGCTGCTGAACGTCATCGCGCGCGCCGCGTTCACCGAGCCGCTCAGCTGCGACTTCGACAGCACGAGCTACGAACCCTGCACCGGCGGCGGCCTGTCCGCCATCGGACTGGTGCTGCTCCTGCTGTCGATCGGCGCGAGTATCGCGGGCATGCTCTTCCAGGGCTATCTGGAAGGCACCTCCGGCCAGACTCCCGGCAAGAAGGCCCTCAAGCTGCGCGTGATTCGCGAGGCCGACGGTCAGCTGCTCGGCGCCGGGGCTGCCATCGGCCGCCGCTTCGCCCACATCCTCGACGCGCTGCCGTGCTACCTGGGCTTCCTGTGGCCGCTGTGGGACGACAAGAAGCAGACGTTCGGTGACAAAATCGTCAAGAGCATCGTGGTGAAGACCCAGTAATCCGGGGACCACCCGGCAATCCCCCTGAACACAGACTCGCGGCTCGCAGCGGAATCCCGCTGCGAGCCGCGAATGTCATTGCGTCCCGGGTACTTACCGGTGACTCACTTGCGAACGACGGTCTCCCAGCCGACCACGGTCTCGGGCAGGCGCGGGGCCGGGCCGGTGTAGATGGCGGCCGGGCGGACGAGCTTGCCGAGCTTCTTCTGCTCCAGGATGTGCGCACACCAGCCGGCGGTGCGGCCGCAGGTGAACATCGCGGGCATCATGTGCGCCGGGACCTCGGCGAAGTCCAGGATGACCGCGGCCCAGAACTCGACATTGGTCTCGATGGCGCGATCGGGGCGGCGCTCGCGTAGCTCGGCCAGGGCGGCCTGCTCCAGCGCGGCGGCGACCTCGAAGCGCGGGGCGTCCAGGCGCTGGGCGGTGGCGCGCAGCACGCGGGCGCGCGGGTCCTCGGCCCGGTAGACCCGGTGGCCGAAGCCCATCAGCTTTTCCTTGCGGTCCAGGATGCCCTTGACCAGTGCCCGCGCATCGCCGGACTTCTCGACGGCCTCGATCATCGGGAGCACGCGGGCGGGCGCGCCGCCGTGCAGCGGGCCGGACATCGCGCCGATGGCCCCGGACAGCGAGGCGGCCACGTCGGCGCCGGTGGAGGCGATGACGCGGGCGGTGAAGGTGGAGGCGTTCATGCCGTGCTCGGCGGCCGAGACCCAGTAGGCGTCGATGGCCTCGGTGTGCTTGGGGTCCGGGTCACCCTTCCAGCGGGTCATGAACCGCTCGGTGATGGTGGTGCACTCGTCGATCTGCTTCTGCGGCACGGCGGGCTGGTAGATGCCGCGCGCGGACTGCGCGACATAGGACAGCGCCATGACCGAGGCGCGCGCGAGGTTGTCGCGGGCGGTGTCGTCGTCGATGTCCAGCAGCGGCTGGTAACCCCAGATCGGAGCGAGCATGGCCAGGCCGGCCTGCACGTCGACGCGCACGTCGCCGGTGTGGATCGGCAGCGGGAAGGGCTCGGCGGGCGGCAGGCCGTGGCCGAACTCGCCGTCGACCAGGAGCGACCACACATCACCGAAGGTGACCCGGTTCGCGACCAGGTCCTCGATGTCCACGCCGCGGTAGCGCAGCGCGCCGCCATCCTTGTCCGGTTCGGCGATGTCGGTGGTGAACGCCACCACGCCTTCGAGGCCGCTGACGAAATCAGCTGGGATGACAGGGCTGGCCGCAGCGCTGGCAGTCATGTTGTGACTCTCCTTGCAAGTCGGGCCGCCCGGTCTCTGGGCGGCCACGCCGATCTCCTAGACCTTAACGCGCGCATTACTCCGGAGTAACCTCTGGCCCATGCCCGACCAGGAGAATTACGCCACTCCCGACCTCGACCTCTCGGCCCTGCGGGTGGAGTACGGCGTGGACGCCGGAAGCAACCATCCGGGCCGCGATACCGACCTCGACGAGAGCTGGCTGGCGCACGGCTGGGAACCGTTGCTGCGCAATTGGATCGAGCACGCGACCGAGGCCGGGGTGGTCGATCCCAACGCCATGGTGCTGGCGACGGTCGAGCTCGCCGAGACGGGTCCGCGACCGGCCTCGCGGACCGTGCTGTGCAAGGGGCTCTCGCCCGAGGGTGTGACTTTTTACACCAATTACGACTCCGCCAAGGGCCGCCAGCTGCTGGCGACCCCGTACGCGTCGGCCACCTTCGCCTGGCCCGCGCTGGGCAGGCAGGTGACGGTGCGCGGTCCGGTGCACCGGGTCGCGCCGGAGGTGACCGAGGTCTACTGGCGGTCGCGCCCGCGCGGCTCGCAGCTGGGGGCGTGGGCGTCGCGGCAGTCGCGGACCGTGCCCTCGCGCGCGGAGCTGGATCGGCAGCTGACCGACACCGAGGCCCGCTTCGAGGACGTCGAGTCGATTCCGGTGCCGCCGCAGTGGGGCGGGTTCCAGCTGCGGCCGGAGTACCTGGAGTTCTGGCAGGGGCGGCGCAGCCGGATGCACAACCGGTTGCGGGTCACCCTGGAGCCGGGCAACACCGATGTCGCGGCCATGAAGGTGGAGCGATTGCAGCCGTGACCGGGGGCGGACGGCCACCCTCGCGTCCCGTCCCGGGTCACGGGGGCTGAACGGTGCGCGGCGCCCGCCGGGTCACCCGTGCGCGCGCCCGAACGGCACTGCCGCACAACCGCATCGACGACGTCGTCCGACAAGGTAAAAACTCGTGGGATGAATCACGTCCAAATGATGGGATGTTTCTACCTAAACCCCTAGGCAGCTGGGGTTTTTCGCCGCTAACCTCACGCCGGTGAAGCTGCTCGCCGACATCACCCCCCTGAAGAACCCGGACTTCCGCCGGTTGTGGACCACCGGCGTGGTCACGGTCATCGGCGCGCAGCTGTCGGTGGTCGCGGTGCCCAAGCAGCTCTACGACATCACGCACAACTCCTCGTATGTGGGCCTTGCCGGGCTCTTCGGCCTGGTGCCGCTCGTGGTCTTCGGCCTCTGGGGCGGGGCGCTGGCCGATGTGATGGACCGGCGCAAACTGCTGCTCATCACGGGCGCGGGCACCGGCCTCACCGCGCTGGCGTTCTGGGCGCAGGCCGCGGCCGAGCTGAACAACGTGTGGCTGATCCTGGGCCTGTTCTCGGTGCAGCAGGCGTTCTTCGCGGTCAATCAGCCCGCCCGCGCCGCCATCTATCCCCGGCTGCTGCCCGAAGCGCAACTGCCCGCGGCCAATTCGCTGTCCATGACGGTCATGCAGTTCGGCGCCATCGCCGGACCGGTCATGGCGGGCATGATGATTCCGCTCAGCGGGCTGGCCACGCTGTATCTGCTCGACGCCCTGGCGCTGCTGGCCACGCTGTGGGCCACCTGGAAGCTGCCGCCCATTCCGCCCACCGGCGAGGCCAGGCGCGCCGGGTTGCGCGAGGTCGCGGACGGGTTCGTCTACCTGGCGACGCAGCGAATCCTGCTGGCCTCCTTCGCCGTCGACGTGGTCGCCATGGTGTTCGGCATGCCGCGCGCGCTGTTCCCGGAGATGGCGCAGGACAGTTTCGGGGACACCGAGACCAGCGGGCACGCCCTGGGGCTGCTGTTCGCGGCCATGTCGGTGGGCGCGGTGCTGGGCGGGGTGTTCTCCGGCTGGCTCACCCGCATCCGGCGCCAGGGCCTGGCGGTCGTGTGGCTGATCGTGCTCTGGGGGCTGGCCATGGTCGGTTTCGGCGTGGCCGTCGGGGCGGCGGGGCACGGCCTCACCGTCACGGTCGCCCTCTGGATCGCCTTCGCCTGCCTGGCCTTCGGCGGCGCGGTCGACATGTTCTCCGCCGCCCTGCGCACGACGATGCTGCAGTCGGTGGCGACCGACGAGATGCGCGGCCGGCTGCAGGGTGTGTTCATCGTGGTCGTCGCGGGCGGTCCGCGCATCGGTGATGTTGCGCACGGTTTCGCGGCAGCCGCCGTGGGTACCGCCGCGGCCGCGGCGGGCGGCGGCGTGCTGGTGGTGATCGGCATGGTGGTGGCCGCCCTGGTCTTCCCCGCTTTCATCCGCTACCGCGTGGCCCGGGCCCATTCGGAGGTGCGTGGCTGATGGCCGTGACCACGGCCGACGCGCGCGCTCACCGGCGGCCCGGGAGACACGCCCGGGTGTTGTGATCAACGTGGCCGATCGCGCGGAGGGGGCGGTTCATGCGGATAGCACATGACCGCACCGCACCTCACGTCCGAACGAAGCGACTGTGAGGTAGTAATCGACCACCCTCATTACTCGGGCGTACTGGACAGCGACTAGCGTTGAACCAAGCGCGTCGTCGCCATCCGCGTCCGATGCCTATGGTTTCAAGCCTGAGAGGGATCCTTCCGTGCCCGCTGAGAACATCATCAACGTCGACGCAGACGCCAAGCCGGTGTTGTCCTACCCCGGTGGCGAGTACCCCATGACGGTCGCCAAGGCGGTCGAGGGCAACGACGGGATCGACCTGGGCAAGCTGCTCGCCAGCACCGGGTTCGTGACCTACGACCCCGGCTTCATGAACACGGCGGCGACCAAGTCGTCCATCACCTACATCGACGGCGAAGCGGGCATCCTGCGCTACCGCGGCTACCCGATCGAGCAGTTGGCGGGCAAGTCGACCTTCATCGAGGTGAGCTACCTGCTCATCTACGGCGAGCTGCCGACCCCGGCCCAGCTGGACGACTTCACCAACCGCATTCGCCGGCACACCCTGCTGCACGAGGACCTCAAGCGGTTCTTCGACGGCTTCCCGCGCAACGCGCACCCGATGCCGGTGCTGTCGTCCGCGGTGAACGCGCTGTCGGCGTACTACCAGGACTCGCTCGATCCCCGCGATCCCGAGCAGGTCGAGCTGTCCACCATCAGACTCCTGGCCAAGCTGCCCACCATCGCGGCCTACGCCTACAAGAAGTCGGTCGGCCAGCCGTTCCTGTACCCGGACAACTCGCTGAGCCTGGTCGAGAACTTCCTGCGCATGACCTTCGGCTTCCCGGCCGAGCCGTACGAGGTCGACCCCGAGGTCGCCGCGGCCCTGGACATGCTGCTCATCCTGCACGCCGACCACGAGCAGAACTGCTCGACTTCGACTGTGCGCCTTGTCGGTTCGTCCGACGCCAACCTGTTCACCTCCGTCTCCGGCGGCATCAACGCGCTCTGGGGCCCGCTGCACGGCGGCGCGAACCAGGCCGTGCTCGAGATGCTCGACGAGATCAAGGCGAACGGCGGCGACGTCAAGGAGTTCGTACGCAAGGTCAAGAACAAGGAAGACGGCGTGAAGCTCATGGGCTTCGGGCACCGCGTCTACCGCAACTACGACCCGCGCGCCGCGCTGGTCAAGCAGGTCGCGGACACCATCCTGGCCAAGATCGGCGGCGACGACCAGCTGCTCGATATCGCCAAGGCGCTGGAAGAGGCCGCGCTCACCGATGAGTACTTCATCGAGCGTCGCCTGTACCCGAACGTCGACTTCTACACCGGCGTGATCTACCGCGCGATGGGCTTCCCGACCCGCATGTTCACCGTGCTGTTCGCCATGGGCCGCCTGCCCGGCTGGATCGCGCACTGGCGCGAGATGCACTCCGAGCCGCTCAAGATCGGCCGCCCGCGCCAGATCTACACCGGCTACGAGGAGCGCCCCTACGTGGGCATCAACGAGCGGTAGTGAGCTCGGCGACCTGAACACTCGAAACCGCCCCCGGATCTCCGGGGGCGGTTTTTCGTTCTCCCGATGATCTTTACGGGGCGCCCGGCGATTCTCAGGAAAAAGCCGATGCGAGTGGACCCGAATTCATGGGATGGTTCGGTCATGGCATCGAACATCACCCTGCGCTCTGCCACCGAGAAGGACTTCCCCGCGATCGTGCAGCTGGCCGAGATCTGCTTCGGCATGCGCTACGACCCGCCCGAGATCGAGAACATCCCCGGCATCTTCCCCATCGAGCGCGCGATCGTCGCCGTCGACGACGGGCAGATCGTCGGCCACACCGTGGACCGCGTCATGACCCTGACCGTGCCCGGCGGCGACACCGTGCGGGCGGCCGGCGTCTCCGCGGTCACCGTCGCGCCCACCCATCGCCGGCGCGGCATCCTGCGCTCGCTCTACATCGAGCAGCACGCGCGCACCGAGGCCGAGGGCCTGCCGCTGACCATCTTCACCGCCAGCGAGGGCACCATCTACGGCCGCTTCGGCTACGGCCCGACCACCGCGATGAACGAGGTGTCGATCGACCGGCACCGGGCCGAATTCCGCCCCACCACACCGGATCCCGGCGGGGTACGGCTGGCGACGCTGGACGAGTCCAGGGACCATCTGCGCGCGGTGTACGACCGCTGGCGGCGGCAGACGCCCGGCGGGCAGGATCGCCCGGACGCCAACTGGAATATCTGGTTCGCCGACACCGAGCGCTACCGCGACGGGGCCTCCACCCTGTTCGTGCTGACCCATCCGGACGGCTACGCGCTCTACCGCCGCAAGTGGGGCGAACACGAGAACGTCACCACCGTCGTGGAATTGCGCGCGGTGACCACCGAGGCGCACATCGCGCTGTGGCGGGTGCTGCTGAGCCTGGATCTGACCGACCGGATCGAGGCCTCGCTCACCGACGACGACCCGCTTCCCCACCTGGTGACCGATCCGCGCCTGGCGCGCGTCAAGGGCCGCTACGACGGCCTGTGGCTGCGCGTCATGGACGTGCCCGCCGCGCTCACCGCTCGCACCTACGGCGGCAACCTGGATCTGGTGCTGGGCGTGGAGGATTCGTTCCGCGACGCGGGCGGCGCCTTCGCGCTGCGGGTGCGGGACGGGGTGGCCGAATGCGAGCCGACCACGCGCCCGGCCGACATCGAACTGAGCATCGACACCCTCGGCAGCCTCTACTTCGGCGCGCACCGCGCCCGGGTGCTGGCCGCCGCCAACCGAATTCAGGCCAAGGACGGTGCGCAGCTGGCCGCGTTCGATCGGGCGCTGAGCACCGAACGCGACGCAGAGCTCGGCTGGTTCTTCTGATCCGGTGGCCGGAGGCGCAGTGCCACAGCGCAACTGATTCCGGGGGCGGCGCGGCCGGGCGGCAAAGACACTGCCGCCCGGCCGTTTCCGTCCCCGCTGTTCCGTCCCGCCGGGGTGGGTCCCCCGCCGGGTCGATCTCCCGGCCGGGTCGATCCCCCGCCGGGGTCCGGCGGGCTCGCCTACTTCTCGGCGATCTTCGCCCGGAACGGGCTGCCGGTCCTGTTGAACAGCGTCTCGCCGTCGGAGGCCCGTGACATCCGCACGGGGTCGGCGGTGAACGTGCCGCGCGCGACGGCGGCCGGGGAGCTGTCGCTCCGGCTCGAGTCGATGCGGGTGATCCCCGCGCTTTCCCATCCACCCCCGTCAGCGCCCGCCACCGATAAATCAGGGTTTTCCCGGTGGTCGGGGCGCGGCCGCGCTGGCATGCTGGAGGGCGTGAAGCCGATCCAGCTGATTCTGAACATCCTGTGGTTAGTCCTGGTGGGATTCTGGATGGCGGTGGGCTACGTGATCGCCGGACTCATCTGCTGCATCCTCATCGTGACCATCCCCTGGGGCATCGCGTCCTTCCGGATCGCGACCTTCGTGCTGTGGCCCTTCGGCCGCGAAGCGGTCGAGAAGCCCGGCGCGGGCGTGCCCTCGATGCTCGGCAACATCGTGTGGCTCGTGGTGGCCGGCTGGTGGCTGGCGCTGGGGCACCTGTTCACCAGCATCGCGCTCGCGATCACCATCATCGGAATCCCGTTCGCCTGGGCCAATCTCAAGCTGATCCCGGTGTCGCTGTTCCCGCTCGGACGCGAGATCGTGCCCAGCGACCGGGCCTGGGGCGCCGCCGCCTGAGACCCGCGGCGCGCGAGGCGGTTTCGAGGCGAGCGCGGTCCGATGCGCGCTCGCTCACTCCGATTCGGCGACGATGGTCTTCATGATGGAGACGGCCTCTTCGAGCACCGCGAGCTGATCCGGGGTCAGCCCGCCCAGCTGCTCGGTCATCCAGGCCTCGCGGGCGTGGGTCTCATCGGCGATGAGAGCGCGGCCCTGCTCGGACAGCGACACGATGATCTGGCGGCCGTCGGTCGGATGCGGATTGCGTTCCACCAGATCCATTTCCGACAGCGAGGCGATCACGCGGGTCATCGACGGCGGCTGCACCCGCTCCCGGGCGGCCAGGGCGCCGGGGGTCATGGCGCCATCGCGATTGAGCGTCGCGAGCGCGGAGAGCTGGGTCAGCGAAATCTGGGCATCGGCGCGCCTCCCCCGCAGATGTCGCGTCAAGCGCACCACCGCCAGTGAGAGTTCACCAGCGAGCGCTCGAATATCGGAAGGCGTTGTCACAGAGGCAAACGATACGGGACCACCCGCGCCCGGGACGGCGGTTCGCGGGGGTCCGCTCCACCCCTTCTCCCCGTACCGGACCCCGTACGCGCGGACGGGCGCGGAACCGACCGGTACCCCGTACTCGCCCCGGCCCCGGCCGCGCTCCCCCTATCGCCGCCCAGCACCCTCCCAGCAGCCCTGCCCGGTCGCCGGGCAGCGGATCGAGAGCCGGTGCGCCGAACCGTCACCCGGCCCGGCCGGGCGCACACCCGGGCGCGGGCCGCCCGGCCTTCCTGCTCGCGAAGTTCTAGGCTGGATCCCGTGAACCAGCCCGAGCCGCCCGCCGTGCCCGAGATCCCCGCACGCTTCACCGATCCGCGCCCGGTCCTGGCCATCGGCGGTCTCGGCTTCCTGCTCGCGACCATCGCCGTCTACGTGAACGACGACTGGGCCACCGCCCGCCCGGTCTGCCTCATGGGCATGGCCGTCGGCCTGCTCGGCTACACCCTGTTCGCGATCCAGCGCCGCGGCTCCCGCCGCGGCGACAAGGGCGCCCAGCTCGGCCTGGAGTAGGGGCGGGCCCGCCTCCCCGGGAACTCACCGCACCTCGGAGCCGGGCTCCGACAGGCGAGTCAGCCCGGCCATCACCGGGTCGAGTGTCACGCCGGGCAGCGAATCACCCAGCGAGACAGGCCTACCGCACCTCGAACTCGGCGCTGACGCCGGTGAAAGGGTGCAGGGCGCCGTCGGAGGTCAGGTTGTCGGCGAAGTGCTGGAAACGGTAGCGGCCGGGAGCGGTGTCGGCGGGGATGTCCCAGGTGAAGCGGGCCACCGACGCCGCGCTGTCGCGCTTGCTCCAGAAGAACTTGACCGGCCATTCGCCCTCGTTGGCCACGCGGGTCCAGCCGGAGCCGGTCGCGCGCTGGATCTCGAGGAACGTGCCGTTGCGGCGCGGGTTGTGCTTGGGGTGGGCCGAGACGAACTCGACCGAGGCCTGATCGCCCGGCGCGTAGGACCCGGCGGGCTGGGTCAGGACATCGCCGAAGGCCGCGCCTGCGGGGGTGGCGTCCGGTCCGGGGGGTGACACCAGGTTCGGCTGCATGCCGGAGACGTCGCGCGGGGCCGGGCCGCGGGGAACCGGCTGGTTCTGCGCGAAAGCCGTTGCCAGCCGGTGGAATTCCTGCTGGTAGGCCGGAAGGGTGTAGCGGCCGTACAGGGTCGAGCCGCCCTCGTACTGCTGCGCGTCGTATTCCTCCGGGGTGGCGACGTATTCGTGATAGGCGTTGGCGTAGCCCTGCATGAGCACCCGCTCCAGCGGCACGCCCAGCGCCTCGGCGACCGTGCGCCGGATACGCAGGCCGGCCACGACCGTGAATTCCGCACCGCCGCAGGCGAGATAGAGCTCTCCGATGCGCACCAGCTGGAGCGGCACCACGCTCGGCACCCACGCCACCGGCGGCATCAGGCCCAGCGGCGCCACGATCGCCTTGGGCGCCTGCGCGTCGGCCAGCCAGCCCGGCACCGGCGCGTTCGCGCCACCGAGCGCGTCCACGAACGGGTTTCGCACGCCCTCGGGGATCGGGACGCCCGGCAGACCCGGCCCGTCCTCCACGCTGCCCGCGATGAGCGAGACGCCCGCGCAGGCCGGCGCGGTGTGCCTGGGCTGGCCGCTGTCGGTCCAGCGCCCGTCCACCGCGGTGTCGGCGATGTCGATGTAGCAGAGCACGCTGCCGACCGGGCCCCCGATCGAGCGCGCGGCGCTCAGCGCCGACTTTCCGGCGTGGTACTGGCGCTCGCCGATGATGCGCGTGTTCTCGAACTCGTCCTCGGTCGGCCCGGAGGTGGGGCTCAGATTCAGATTCGGGGAGATGTCACCCGGATTGGTCTGCGGGAAGGCGGCCACGAAGTCGGCGCCGTCGAGATAGCGCACGCCGTGCTCGGTGTGCTCGAACGCGTACGAGGCGTAACCCTTGTTGTCGGCGCTGATGAGCCGGTTCTTGTTGCTCATCGAGGTGTTGTGGGTGGCGAACCAGGTGATCGCGCCGACCGGGCGGCCGCCGCGGCGCAGCGAGAGCACGGTGACATTCGGATCGATGCCATTGGGGAAGTGCGCCTTGTCGGCTTCGGGATTGCGATCGAAGGCGATCTTCGAGCGGTTCACACTGGCGTCGTGCAATTCGCCGTGGCCCAATTCCAGGGTGCCGGGCGCGAGATCGGCGTCCGCGGCGGCGATGGCCTCCACGATCGCGGCCACCTCGATGTCGTACACCTGCTGCTGGAAGCCGAGGATGGAGAGGTTGTAGGCGTAGTCGTGGGCCGCTCCGCCGCAGGTCGCGTGCGAGTGCGTGGAGGTCAGCACCACGTTCTGCTCGGTATAGCGGTCGCCGAAGCGCTGGGCCAGCGCCCCCATGACGCCGCGGTGCACGGACTGGAAGATCATGCCGTTGTCGGCGACGACGTAGGCCAGGCGCTGACCGTCGGTGACGAAGACGAACGCGCGCACGCGGGGGCGCAGATGGATGCCGGCGGTGTCCTGGCCGAACTGCGAGTAGCCCATCATGCCGCACTCGGCCGCAGGGCCGGTTATGTCGGAAATGCCCACTCCGACCAGGTATTCGCCGGATTCGGCGCGCGCCGCAGTCTCCGGTAGCGCGAGGTTCGCGGCCACCGCCAGCACGGCCGCGCCCGCGCCCGCTCCGGCGAGCACCGTCCGGCGCGACACCGCACGCGAAACCGGCTCGGTCCGATCGTCCCCGGCCGTTCCGTTGTCCGACAGCGCCATTCGCGCCTCCTCTCGTCCTGGGTGCGAGCGAACCATACAACTGGACATTCGTCCAGGCGAGATTTTCCGAGCACGCGAATTGACTGGGCGCTTCGCGGAGGCTTAACTCCCTGGAGTGTCCTCCCGATTGAGCGTCGAAGAACGACGGGCCCACCTTATCGAGGCAGCCATCGGCCTTGCCGAAAAAAAGGGCGTGGCAGGAGTTACCACGCGCGATGTGGCGCAGGCTGCCGGTGTTTCGCTCGGTGTGGTGCATTACTGTTTCGAAAACAAGGACCAGCTGATGACCGAGCTGGTCAAGGCGCTTTCGATGGAATTGCGAGATTCCGTCGACGCCAACGAAACGGTATGGCAAGACGTCGGAACCGGAAAAGAAGCGCTTCAAAAATTGGTGCGCGTCGCCCTGGAACTCATGTGGTTGAACATCGAAGCCACACCGGAACGCCAACTACTCACGTACGAAACGACTACCTACGCACTTCGCGAAGGTGAACAAACTCCGGCAAAACTCGCGATTGCCCGCGAGCAGTACACGTTCAACGACTCCACCCTCGGTGATGTCATCGAGCATGCCCGCGAAGCCACCGGCACCCAGTGGAACGTTCCCGTCGGCACGCTCAGCCGCTTCGTCCTGGCCACCATCGACGGCATCGTGCTGCGCTGGCTCGTGGACAATGACAGCGCCGCGGTCCGCGAGCAGCTCGATGTGCTCGCCGGCATGGTGAGCACGCACGCTTCCTGAATCGATTCCCCTGGGCCGCAAGCCCATCCACCGCATCCCGGCGCGGGCGGCTCTTCGGAGCCGTCCGCGCCGGACCAGTTTGCGGGCCGTTCGAGCGCTGCTCCGACTCCGGCGCAACCGCACGCCCGCGACCGCGCAGCGGGGGCCGGTCGGCACCGGCCCCCGGCGACCGGCTACGCGCCGCCGGTGATCAGGCGCGGTTGCGCCTGGGCGTGGGTCACATCCCCGTCCTGCCACAGGGTGACCGCCACCGTCGCCTCGTACGCGCCGCTCAGCCGCACGCGCAGGTCGTCGTGGATCACCAGCGCACCGGTGGGCGCGGTCACGCCGAATTGCAGGCGCAGCAGCACGCCCAGCGGTTCGGCGGCCCAGTCGGTGTGCCTGCCCTCGCCCAGCACCTCGGCGGTGACCGCCTGCGAGGCGAGCGGCAGATCCAGCAGGGCGGCAAGGGATTCCGCGTGCTCGATGTCGCCGGCCACCAGTCGCTCGGGTGGCAGCACCGCGCCGAACCACGGGCGATCCAGCACCAGGGCGTCCGCGCCGTCGATCACCGCGCCGGACAGCGCGCGCACCCGCTGCGGGGGATCCAGGTCCTCCACGTCCAGGGTGCCGTCGGCCAGGGCCGCGGACATCCGCCGGTGGGTTTGCGAAATAGCCTCGGGCGAGGGGGTTTTCGCGGGGTCGGCGAGCGCGTCGAGCAGTTCCTCGGCCAGGTGCGCGGTCATCACCTCGGGATCGGCCAGGATCGCGCGCAGCACGACCAGGTCCTGATAACCGAAACCGTCGAGCCGGGGTAGCAGGCCGTCGAAGTCGGTGTCGTCGGGATGCCGGTGGAAACCCAGTGGGACGCCGTCGATATGGGCGTAGCGGCGCAACCACCAGGCGGTGTAGCCGGCCCGGTCCGCCAGCAGCGGGCGGGTGTCGGGATCGGACAGCAACAGCCGCAGCGCATCCGGCCACGAGTCCTCGTCCACCAGGTCGAGGTCGCGGACCGCGCGCAGCTCCGGCGGATCCTCGGCCAGGCCCTCCCACCATTCCTCGGCGCCGTCGAGGTGATGGTCCGGGCCGGTCGGGTCGGCTTCGGCGATGACGGTGAAACCCCAGCCGACGCCGATCGCGCGCAGCGCCTGCTCGCCGTGCCGCGCAACGGTTTCCGGGTCGACGGTGCCGAACGGCGAATCCTCGTCGAGCAGGCTCGCCAGGGGTGCGCCGGGCAGCAGCAGTTCGTCCGCGGGCAGCAATTCACCGGTGCCGGAGGGCAATTCGATGAGGCTGAGCCAGGTGGGCAACGCGCCCGGGGTGGCGGTGGCGTGCCCGGCCAGGCTCAGCACCGCGTCGACGGTGTCCGGATCGCTCGGATCGTCCCCCAGGATCGCCTGCAGGCCCGGGTCGTTGAGCAGATCCTCGGCGGTGGCGGGGCGGGCGCCGAGCCGGCCGAGCAGCTCGTGCGCCGCCTCCGGGTGCACCAGGCGCGCCCAGTGCACGGGGGCGGCGCTCTCCATCTGGTCGTCGAGCACCACGGTGCGCGGGCCGGTCACGAGCCGCCCGTCGGCCAGCGGGACCGCCAGCGCGCCGAGCTCCTCGACCGCGAGCGGGTCGAGCACGAAGGGTTCGAGGGCGTCGTAGAACGAGTACCACCAGGTCGGTTCCCGGTCCAGGCTCGCCGAGAGCTCCGCGATGCGCGCGAGTCCGAGCCGGTGCACGTCCAGCACCGACAGCGCGTCGGCGACCGCGCGGCCCGACAGTTCCGGAATCACCAGCGGGCCCACGATATCGGCGAGCATGGCCGCCAATTCCTTTGTCACGCCCGTGAATACACTGGCCCGTCGTGGTCTCTCGACGGCGGCGGTCGGGACGATGGAGGTCGGGGCGGAGGGCACTGCGCCGCTGACCACGGACCAGGAGTCGGCCCCGAACTCGTCGTCCGCGGTGACGAAGTCACCATCGCGCGCCGCGTCACCATCGAACACAGCGTCGTCTGCGAACGTCGCGTTGCCAGCGAGCCCCGTATCACCAGCTAGCCCTGCATCGTCGGCGAGAGCCACATCGTCGGCGACCTTCGCCGCGTCGGCGGCAGTCGCGGTGTGCAAGTTGGCCTGCCCGGGGACGGGCTCGTCACCCGGCTGCGCATCGCCGATGCGGCGATCCCACTCGTCGGGGGGTGTCGCTGGGTGCTCCGGAGCGGCGGCCAGGGCGGCGTCGACGTCGAAGACCGGGTCGGCCACGGCGGGGGCGGCCACGGTGAGCACCGGCAGCCAGTCCTGGTCGCGCAGTTCGGCTATCAGCGCCTCGCGCAGGAGGTTGTCGGCCTCGCTGCGGGCGAAGGCGGGGGGCGGGACCAGCACCAGGCGGTCGGCGGGCGGGAGGGCGCGGGCGAAATCGGCGTAGCCGGTGGCCAATTCGGCCGGGCGTGCGCCGGGGAGCAGGCGGCGGCGGTCCGGCTGCATGGCGATGTCGGCGATGAGCAGCGCGGGGAGGGAGAGCTCCTCGTCCGAGCGGGTGGGGGCGCGCAGCACGTCGGGGCGCGCGGGTACCGGGCGGCCGGCCCGCAGGGGCAGCAGCCAGCGGGCATGTTTGGTGCGGTACTGCCACCAGCGGCGTTCGTCGGCGTCGGTCTGCGGGTCCGCGCCCGAGACGCGCAGTTCCTGCAGGCCGCCGTCGAGTTCGGTCACCGTGCTGCTGATCTCGTGGTCGCCGATGCGAATACTCGCCAGCGCGGGTAGCTCCAGCAGCAGATCCACCGCCTCGGCGCGCATGGTGGTGAGCAGGGCGGCGGCGTCCACGTCCTCGCGCAGGCGCAGCACCACCTCGCTGTCGAAGCCGACCGCCGGGCGTTCGTCGAGCGCCCAGGCCAGCCGCAGCGCGGGCGGCACGAACTCCGCCTCGGTCTCCGGGATGGCGATGCCCTGCGCGCCCAGCAGCGCCCAGGTTTCGGCCCGGGAGAATCGCACCGAGCCCCCGCGCGACCGGAATTCGATCTCCTCGGACACGGTCAGCACGGCGGTGAAGCCCACCCCGAACCGGCCCACCGTGGGCTCGGACCCGAGCTTGTTCGACGCACGCAACGCGGTCAGCGCGTGCACACCTGAAATGTCGAGTCCCACACCGGTATTGGCGACATGTAGCACTCGGCCCTCGAGCCACACCGCGACCCGCCCCGGCACCCCGGCCTTGGCCGCGGCGTCGGCGGCGTTCTGCGCCAGCTCGGTCAGCAGCCGATCCCGATACCCCGACCGCACCAGGTCGGCCTCGGTCGTGGCGTCCTCCCGCAACCGGGTCGGCGACCCCTGCCACGCGGCCACCACCCCGGCCCGCAGCGCAGCGGTATCGAACGGATCCCCCACTCCCCTGTCGCCGTTCACTCCACGCACCCCTTCCGCTCCTGGTCACACCGAACCGCGCACACCGCGGCAACTCTCGCACGACCACCGGCGGACCGGCCCCACGAACGGGAGCGACGAGTCCCGACCGGCCCGCACGGGGCGATCGCGCCTGAGCCTCACGTCGAAGTCCGGCCCGCGCACGTTACCGGCACGGCCGGGCGTGCACCCGGAAACCGGCGCGCGCGGCCCGGGACACGGACCGCGCGCGATGTCGAACGGATGGTTCTACTCTGCCGTAGCGCCCGAATCGGTCGGGGCGGACTCGGCATCGACCCTGACCTCGGCGACGGCCCAGGCGTCATCGGTCACCGAGTCGGGATCGAGGTCGAAGAGCCCGGGGGCGGGCTCGGCCGCGGCGGACTCGGGAACCTCGGGCGCGGGGCCGGATTCGACGCCGGCGGACGCCGCGGCGGGCTCGGCCCCTGCGGGTTCGGCGCTCGCCCCGGCGACAACCTCAGCGGCGGTCGCGGTCTCGCCGACGGCTGCCGACTCGCCGGCGGTCGCGGTTTCGACAATGCTCGCGGCTTCGCCAGCGGTCGCGGACTCGCCAGCACTCGCGGACTGGCCAACGCTCGCGGTCTCGACAACGCTCGCGGACTCGGCAGCACTCGCCGACTCGACAGCACTCGCGGGCCCGCCAACGCTCGCGGACTCACCAGCGGTCGCGGACGGGTCGACACCCCCGCTCGCGGTTTCGCCGGTGGCGGCGTCCGCAGCGGGCGCGGAATCCGCCTCGGCGGCGGCGGCTTCCGGCGCGGTCTCCGTGACCCGCGCCGATTCGGTTTCGGCCGAACCGGTTTCGCCGGGTTCGGGGGCGGCGGCCGGGCGGAACTCGCTGTTGGGGATCAGGTCCACCGCGGCGTCGTCGTAGGCCTCGTAGGCCGGGGAGCCCGCGCCGGTGGGGAGCTCGGTGTCCGAATGCGCGCCGCAGCCGTATTCGGTGTGCACCACGCGCCCGTCCGCGCCCATGGCATTGGCGCAGACGCCGAAGGCGGCGTGCAGGGCGCCGGCGAGGGGCACGAAGAAGCCGCAGCGGCCACAGGTCGAGGGCGCGGCGCGGGCCATGTCGGTGTCGGGGCCGAACTCGGAGAACCAGCGGTCGGCGGCGTCCTCGCGGCCGACGCGGCTCAGCACCTGGGTGCGGCCGAAACCGAGTTCGAGCACGACCTCGTCGATTTCCGGGTCGCCGGTGGCGAGGTATCCGGGCACCAGGCGCGGATCGTCCAGCGGCGGGGCGAGCAGGTCGCCGGGGGCCAGATCGCCGGGGCGAATGCGCTGATCCCACGGCAGGAAGTCGGGCGCGACCAGCGCCTCGGGACCGGGTAGCAGGGCCGATTCGCTCACCGTCACATGGCCGGCCTCCGGGGGCGCGGCCACCACGACCGCCCAGTGCCAGCCCCGATAGCCCGGCAGGGTGGCCTCGAAGTAATGCGTGGCCGCCGAATCACCCTCGGCCGTCACACCCACATGCATGCCCACGCCGAACGGCTCCAGCTCCAGGAGCGCACGGCGAGCCAGATCGACCGCCTCCGCCAGGATCGGCCGTACAACGGACTCCGAAACTCCAACCGCGCTCACGCCCTACATTTTGCCGTATGGAGCGCAAACGTCATGCACCGGTAGCGAGCGTCCCGGTCGCGGTGGCCGTCGCCACGGCCTTGGCCGCCACGACCACCGCATGTTCCGACCCCGGCGACACGCCGAGCCTGCGTGTCGAAGTGGTCTCGACCCGTCCGCACGACACCGCGGCGTTCACCGAGGGCCTCGAAGTGGACGGCCCCGTGCTGTACGAGAGCACCGGGCTGCCCGGCCGGTCCTTCATCCGGACCAGCGAGTTGGCGACCGGCAGGGAACTCGCCCGCGCCGATCTGCCCGCACCGCTGTTCGGCGAGGGCATCACCCGGGCCGGAAACCTGCTCTGGCAGGTCACCTATCGCGAGGAGATCGCCATCGCCCGCGATCCGTCGACCCTGGCAGAAATCCGCCGCACCAGCTACGACGGCGAGGGCTGGGGCCTGTGCACCCGCGACGGCCGCATCGTCATGAGCAACGGCAGCGACACCCTGACCTTCCGCGACCCGGTGACCTTCGAACCCACCGGCACGGTCACCCTGACCAGCCGTTCCGGCACCCGGATCAACGAACTCGACTGCGCCCCGGACGGTTCGATCTACGCCAACGACTGGCCCACCGAGACCATCGTCCGCATCGACCCCGACACCGGCGACGTCCTGGACGTCATCGACGCCTCCGGGCTGCTCCCGAAGCAGGACCGCACCCGCGACACCGACGTCCTCAACGGCATCGCCCACCTGCCCGGCACCGACCGCTTCCTGCTCACCGGCAAGAACTGGCCCACCAGCTACGAGGTCCGATTCGTACCGGCCGGGGACGAGTGACGGTCACGGCGCGAAGGTGAGTTCGCGCCGGCGGACGCTGCGTGCCGGTCCCGACACGAGGTCCGATTCGTACCGG
The DNA here is from genome assembly GCF_040614455.1 of Nocardia sp. NPDC005978. Taxonomy (NCBI): domain Bacteria; kingdom Bacillati; phylum Actinomycetota; class Actinomycetes; order Mycobacteriales; family Nocardiaceae; genus Nocardia; species Nocardia sp. NPDC005978. Next base: position 401 of record NZ_JBEXUS010000003.1, on the reverse strand, counting down.
TTGCGAACGAATGCGGGCCTCGGCGCCGGTGCGTTCAGGCCGGCGAACGTTGCGCGCCGGTTCCGGCACGAGGCCCGAATCTTGCTGGGCGGCGGTATGCGAAGGACCGGCACAAGGTCCGATTCGTTCCCGCCGGCCCCGGGGAAAATCCCGGCACGCGGTGCGTGAATGTCGCGATTGTGGCGGGTCGCACCGGCGGTAGTGCAGCCGCTGTCGCTCGGCACTGCAAGAATTGGGTACGTGCCAACTCCCCGTGACCCGAACGCCGACGCCGGTCGGTGGGGGGACGAGGAGTCTCCCGTCCTCGATCGCCACCCCGGCTTCGACCGCTATCCCCCGGCTAATACCCCGGACCAGCGCGTCCCGCCGACCCCGGACGCCCCCGGCGGCGCACGCGCGGC